>NZ_JCBANN010000059.1:0-31740 GCF_059761975.1 Achromobacter sp. 46006 | reverse complement strand
GCCTGCGGCGGATAGATCCGCCGCAGGCCGCATTGGAGGATGTGCGGCTGACAGCGCGCCGGGACACCCGGCGCCAAGGTCATGAAAGCGTTGCCGATTGTAGAAGCTGGGCGGCAATCATGGCGAAATGTTGCTGTCGTGGATTTCCCGATGGCCGGCGGCGTGCGCTTGGCCAGGCGCCCATCGCCGCCGCCGCATTTGCAGTCTTTGGAGAGGAACAAGGCCTGGCCCGAGGCCCGCATGTTCACGCCGGCGGTGCCATAATCCTGCCCTAAGGTGGCGGGATCGCCGGTTTCGCCGTTGGGGCGCCGAGTCCCGTATCAGGTCGCCCATGCCCTCTCCTTGTCCGCTTCACGCCCTGCTGGACGCCGTGCCGCGCCGCTATCGCCTGGCAGGCGCCGCCGCCGACGTGGCCGCTGGCCACGCGGCGTCATTGGCGCAAGTCATCGGCCGCCTGCAAGCCATGCTGGCGGCTGGCCAGGAGCCGGACCCGCCGCTGCGCGATGCCTTCGTCGCCTCGCTCGACGGGCTCATCCGCGAAGCCCTGAGCCCGCGGGACGCAGACCCGGCGTTCCAGGCCGCGGTGCTGGCCTATCGCCTTCCCGTGGTGCGCGAATACCTGACGCTCGATGGCGGGGCGGCGGCCGACCGGCGTAGAGTCCAGGCCGTGGTTGACGCATGGGCGCATCCCGGCAAGCCCGCGCGCCTGGCGCCTGGCGATGCGAGCACCCAGCTCGCGCAATTGCATGCGGCGGCCAGGGCGGCGGACTGGTGGCGGGTGGCCGAACTGGCGCGCAACCTGCCGCTGCTGGCAGAGGTGGCCATCATTGACGACCTGGCTTCAGCCTTGCGCGCCCTGGACGCCGATCCGGCCTTGGCCCGACTGTGCCGGATCGAAACACTGGCACGCGATCCGCAGGTATGCCGCTATCGATCGCTGCGCGCCCAACTCGGCCCGCGCGCCGGCAGCGACGAGGCCAGCGCCCAGGCCCGGCTCGCCCGGCAACGCGGCGTCATGGTGGAAACCTTGGCGGCGCGCGCGCTGGAGGCCGTCGCGGCTTACCTGGACCGATTGGAGGCAGCCGCCACGGCGGGCGATGCCCCGCGCTATCGTGTCGTGACTTCGCTACGCGTGCCAGCCGGCCTGGCTGCCGAGGCGGACCGGGCCAAGACCGAATGGGACGCGGTGCTGCTCAGGCGCGTCAACCCGGCGCAGGCGACGGCGGCCCACGCGCAGGCAGGCGCCATGTCGACGCCCGCCGATCCGGCGGCGCTTTGGGATATCTGCCTGGTGATCGAAGCCAAGGCCTCGGTCGAGGCGGCCACCACCGACCAGCCGCGTTTGCTGCGCGGGCTGCGCCTGCTGGCGAGCGCGCGGCCGGATCGAGCATACGCATTCTCCACCCAGCAAGGCAGGGTCCAGGTGCGGGGGGCGTCGCTGGCGGCATTGCCGGTCACGGAAGCGGCGCTGGCCGAGCGGGTGCTGTACTGCAGCGACGCGCCAGCCGATGCCCCGCATGCCGGGCTGCACGCGGCCAGCCGGACGCAGTTGCTGTCCGCGCCTGCCTGCCTGGCCTATGCCGCCGCCTTGAGCGAAGGCCGGCCGGTGGACCCGGACGATCTGGCGCCGCTCTGGCAGGCGTTGCGGCACGATGCCCGTTGGCGGCCGGTGCTGAATCTGGCCGCCACGCGTCAGTTGGCGCGGTCCTTGATGGTGCATCCGGACGACCTGGCGGCGACGGTGGCACGCCTGTCCAAGCCGGCGGGCGCATCGGCTTGAGCGCGCCCGGGGTGAGACCCCGGCAAACCGTTACGCGGCGGCCGGCGTGCCGCGGGCGGGATCGGGCACAATGCGGTTTTTGCCCGGCCTTCGCATGCGTCATTCCGCCCCGCCCTCCTCTGCCGCGCTGCCCGCCGTGCAGGCGCGGCCGGTCGCGCCGCTGGACCCGTCGTCCCTGGACGCGGCGACCGAGGCCGCGGTGCGCGCCCTGTTGCGCGAAGGCAGTTCGGCCAATACCGAAGCCGCCTACCGCACCGCCATGCGCTACTGGGCGGCCTGGTATGCCCTGCGTTTCGGCCAGCCGCTGACGCTGCCGGTCGCGGCGCCCGCGGTGATGCAATTCGTGGTCGACCATCTGCGGGTCCAGGGCGCCGATGGCCTGCATCACGGCCTGCCGGCGCCGATCGACCAACAATTGGTGGCCCAGGGCGTCAAGGCGCGGCCCGGGCCGCTGTCCTTGAATACCGTGCTGCACCGGATAGCGGTGCTGTCCAAGGCGCACGCCCTGCAGGAACTGATCAACCCCTGCCGCCACGAGCAGGTGGCAACGCTGCTGTCGCGCGCCCGGCGCGCCTATGCCCGGCGCGGCGAGCTGCCCGCGAAAAAGCCGGCGCTGACCCGCGCGCCATTGCAGGCGCTTCTGGACACCTGCGACGACTCGCTCGAAGGCTTGCGCGACCGCGCCCTGCTGCTGTTCGCCTGGGCCAGCGGCGGGCGGCGGCGCTCGGAGGTGGTGCGCGCCACCACGGCCAATACGCTGCGCACGCCCCAAGGCTATCTCTATGCGCTGGCGCATTCCAAGACCAACCAGGGCGGCGCGGCTCACGCCGACAACATCAAGCCTATCGTCGGCGCCGCCGCGGCCGCGCTCGACGCCTGGCTGGCGGCGGCCGGCATCAGCGAGGGCCCGCTGTTCCGCCGGGTGCGGCGCGGCGGCGTGATCGGCGAACCGCTGGCCGCCGCCGCGGTGCGCGACATCGTGGTCAAGCGCAGCCGGCTGGCCGGGCTGGCGGAACCGTTTTCGGCACACAGCCTGCGGTCGGGCTTCGTCACCGAGGCCGGGCGCCAGAACGTGCCACTGGCGGAAACCATGGCCATGACGGGACATGCCAGCGTGGCTACCGTGATGGGCTATCACCGCGCCGGCGCCGCCACGCAGTCGCGCGCGGCGCGATTGCTGGAGAACAGCGACGAGACACCGCCGGACGTCTGAGCCGCCCCTGTGCGCTGGTCAATCCGCCCGGGGCCGCCGCAGGGCACGCCCCGTTTCGGCTCCGACGCGCACTTGAATACAATATCGGCTGCCGGCGCGAGGCGCGCGGCGCGTGCCCGAGGTCCAAGCCTGTCGTGTCTTTCCTGCGAATCAATCTACGCGGCCTGGTGCTTGCGCTCACGGTATTCAGCGCTGTTGCTGCCACCGCCAATGCCCTGTATGCCAGCTACCGGCTGCAACGCGAACAACTCATCGCCAACACCCTGGAATCGAACCGGGTCTATGCCGCCAAGCTGGCCGAAAGCGCCGGCGGTTTCCTCAAGGCGGCCCAGCGCCAGTTGGGCTACAGCGCACGCTACATCGCCGGGCAAATGGACTCCCCGGAGCGTCTGGCGGCCGAGGTATCGCGCGTAAAGGAACAGAGCGACAGCTTCAACTCGGTCGGGATCGTTGCGGCCGACGGGGTAATCCTGGCCACCACGCAGGATTTCCGCAGTTTGCTCGGCACCCGCGTCGACAGTGCCGGCGGCCGCGCCGCGCTGCAGTCACGCCACCCCGCCATCAGCAGGCCCTATATGTCGATGGCGGGCAACTTGCTAATCAATCTGTCTTACCCGATATTCTCGGCCGAGGGACGGTTTCTGGGCTACATCGCCGGCAACCTGTACCTGCGCAACGAGAGTCCACTGGCAGATCTGCTGGGCCGGCATCCCTACACCGATGGGTCCTATCTGTATGTCGTGGATAGGGACGGCCGGCTGATCTATCACACCGACCCGCAGCGGATCGGTGAAGTGGTGACCGGCAATCCGGTGATCGATGCGGTGGTCGCGGGCCAGGCTGGCGCACAGCGCCTGGTCAACTCACGAGGGGTGGACATGCTGGCCGGCTATGCGCCCGTGCCCGCCAGCGGCTGGGGCGTGGTGGCCCAGCGGCCGACCGCGGCGACACTGGACCCCATCGAAGACCTGCTTTGGGCCTTGCTCGGCTACGCCGCACCGCTGGCCGTGGTGTCCCTGTTGGCGATCTGGTGGTGCGCACGGCAGATCTCGCTGCCGCTGTCGCAACTGGCCACCAACGTCGAACACCATGACGTGGCGGTGGCGATGCAACGCGTCAAATCCGTCCGCGCCTGGTACTTCGAGGCCGAGCGCCTCAAGCGCGCGGTGATCTGGAGCTTCACCAGCCTGCAGGAAAAGATCGGCAAGCTCAACCTGGCCAGCATCACCGATCCCCTGACCGGCCTGCGCAACCGGCGCGGCACCCAGGATGCGGTGGACCATCTGCAGGACACCGGCACGCCGTTCTCGGTGGTGGCGCTGGACATCGACCACTTCAAGCGCGTCAACGACACCTTCGGCCATACCATCGGCGACACGGTGATCCAGAGCGTGGCGCAATTGATGCGCGACGGCTCGCGTCCCGGCGATATCCTGTGCCGCAACGGCGGCGAGGAATTCCTGATCCTGCTGCCCGCGGTGGCGCCGACCGAGGCCGTGATCGTGGCCGAACGGCTGCGCCAGCGCATCGCCGAGCGCGAAATCGATCCGGTTGGCGGCGTCACCGTGTCGGCAGGTGTGGCGCAATGGCCCAGTTCCGGACCGGACGTGGTGCAGACGTTCCACGCCGCCGACGCCGCGCTGTACGCCGCCAAGCAGCAGGGCCGCAACCGGGTCGTGCTGCACGGCACCCCGTGACGACGCCGCCATGCCGGCCGGGCCGGCGGCTCGTGCAGGGTTGCCAAACCAGGCGCGTCGGACTATAAAACCTCAACTTAACTCGAGGTCAATGCCATGACGGTCGACAAGCCGATCGATATCACCCGAGTCATGACCGTGGGCGAAGTGGCCCGGCGCAGCGGCGTGCCGGTATCGACGATCCATTTCTACGAATCCAAGGGGCTGATCCAGAGCACGCGCAGCGACGGCAACCAACGCCGCTTCCCAGGTATCGTGCTGCGCTACATCGCCATCATCAAGGTGGCGCAGCGCACCGGCATCCCGCTCGAGGAAATCCGCGCCGCCATGGCGCGCTTTCCGCGCGATGGCAACAAGCTCACGCCGGCGCAATGGAAAGCGCTGTCATCGCAATGGCGCGCCAACCTGGACGAACGCATCCGCAAGCTGACCCGGTTGCGGGATGAATTGGACAGTTGCATCGGCTGCGGTTGCCTGTCGCTGCGGGACTGTCCGTTACGCAACCCCGATGACGTGCTGGGCCGCGACGGGCCGGGTCCGCGCATCCTGGAACGACCGTAGCCAGGCCGCGCGGGCCTGCCGCCCGCGCCTTGCCAGCGCGGTCGCGCGCCTTCAGCGCCACGGCCCGCGGACTCGCCGCGAACGGCGGATCGGCGCAAGAAACCGTATTGATTTCAATTCCTTGCGCAACGTCCCGCATCCGTTTGCAATAGTGTTGCGGGTGGCGATCCAGAATCGCGCGGACGCCGCCCAGCCAAGCCTGAAACGCGCACATTTACAGTATCCTGCGCGCAAAGACTCATCGCTTCAGGCCGGTTCCTCCGTATGTCGCGCAGTAGATTTTCGATCAAGTCGCTGGAACGCTATTTCCTGATATTCGCGGCCGGAGTGCTGTTGCCGATGTCGGTCCTGACCGCGATCCTGTTGATCCAGAACCGCGCCGCCTACCTCGCCACTGCCGACGCGCTGCGCGCGTTCCGCGTGGTGCGTGCCACGGTCACGGCCATGGAAATGGTCTCGGCCGAACGCGGCCCCATGAATGCCGCGCTAGGTGCGCCCTATCCGGTGGAGCCGCGCCTGCTCGAAGCCCTGCGGATGGCCCGGGACCGCAGCGACGCCCGCATAACTGCCCTGCTGGCCCTGTATCGCGCCCCACTCAGTGCCGACGGCGTCATTACATTCACCCATATCCAGCGCATCCGCCACGACCTGTTGCGGGCGCGCGCGGTGGCCGACGCCCTGATCGCCACGCCACGCGCCCAGGTGCCAGGCCATCGGGTGCTCGAGGCGGTCGAGGGCATGGTGGCGCTGATACCCGAATTGCAGAAGGCCATGGGCGACAATGTCGGCGTGCTGATGCGCAACGAGGCTGACGCGCCCAATCTGCTGGTGTTGGCGTTGCTGGCCAGCGACCTGCGCGAGCAGGCCGGCCTGTTGGGCTCGACCTTCACCCCCGCGCTGGCCAAGCACCGGCGCCTGACCGACGCGGACCAATTCCGCATGGAACGGGTGCTGGGACGCATCGACCAATTGCGCGACCTGCTCGAAGCGCGGCTGGCGTCGCGCCCCGATCTGCGCGCCTCGCCGGTCTATGCCGACATGCGGCGCCTGTATTTCGGCGCGGCCCTGCGCTATCTCGATGGGTTGCGCGACAGCGCCGCACAACGCGCGCAAGGCAGCGCCGTCACCACGGCCGAACTGGCCGCGACCTATGTGCCGCTGATGCAGGCCATCACCGGGTTTCGCGACCTGGTGCTCGACCAGATGGAACAGCGCTTGCACGCGCATCGCGCCGAAGCGATCCGCCTGCTGATCGTGACGCTGGTCGCCGCCACGGCGCTGGCGGCCGCGCTGATGCTGGCGCTGCGGCAATTTCGTCGGCGCGTCATCCGCCCTTTCGTGCAGGCCACCCGCATCATCGGCGCGATTGCCGCTGGCGCGCCGCCCGCGACCATCCCCGTGGGCAAGTACCGGGGCGAAGTGGACGGCATGTTCAACGCGCTGAGCGTGCTCAAGGACAATGCGGTGGCGCGCCGCCAGGTGGAACGCGAACGCGACCGGCTGATCGGCGACCTGGCGGTCATGGCCGAGACCGATTTCCTGACCGGGCTGCTCAACCGCCGCGCGTTCGAAAGCCGCTGCGCGCAGACCCTGGCGCAATGGCCAGACGCGGACGCGGTCCTGGCCTTCATCCTGTTCGACATCGACGATTTCAAGCAGATCAACGACACCTACGGCCATGCCAATGGCGACCTGGCTTTGAAAACGGTCGCCGACCTATGCCGCCAGAGCTGGCGCCAGCAGGACGTGGTGGCCCGCGTTGGCGGCGAGGAATTCGCGGTGCTCTGCCATGCCGCGTCGCGCGACCAGGCGCTCGCCATGGCCGAACGCATGCGCGCATGTCTCGCCCGGGCCAGGGTGTCGGGCGAGAACGGCGCCATATTCACATTGACGGCCAGTTTCGGCGTGGCCTGCGCCTATCGCGGCCATGGCGGCGCGGCCGGCGCGCTGTTCAGGCGCGCGGACGAATTGCTGTACCGCGCCAAGCTGGCAGGCAAGAACCGGGTGGTGTCTGGCGACATCGATTGAGGGGCGCCCGGCCGTTTAAAAGAAAAACGCCGCGTCGGCTAGGACGCGGCGTTTTTCTTTGGATGGCGTGCGGGTCAGGCGGGGGCGTGGCTGGCGCCGCGTTGCTCGACCGGCTCGGCCGGCGCGGGACGCGAGGAGGTTTCAGGATTCGGACGGGTGTCAGGCGCCTTCCAGTTCAGCGGCGGAATCTCGAAGCGCGTCTTCTTGCTGATCGGTTGGGACATGTGCGTACTCCTGTGTGCGGTGTCGGCCTGCCCCGCGCAGGCGCACTCGGGTATCCAGCGCGCCCGGGATGCTGGCGGAATGCGAAAAAAGCATCAGGAACGGGCGCCAGGGCGTAGCCCTGGGGTCGTCGGCGTGGGTATAGCGTTGGCCAGCGCGCAGCGCGGGGATGCGCAGCACCAAAAGTGATTACGGCTGGTGATGCTGGTGTGATCGTGGCTGGCGCAATTTCGCGACGAAGGAATCATTTTAGTATTAATTGGGCGATATTGCAAGCATATTGATGGCTGGCAGTGTATCCGCAGACCCTCTCGCACCGAAACGCGAGGGTCGTGCCGGTGGCAATCCACGCCACCGACATGGACCAGATCGTCAAGACCTCTGACGTGGCGCGCAAGCGTCTGTACCAGTTCCATCCGACCAAGGCGCCCTGGTGGCCGCGGCTCGACGGCCGTCCGGCCGTTTCCGAGCTGGGGCTATGAGGCGCGGCCGGCGCTGACCCGTCTGCTGGCGGCGCAGCCCTCCCTGTCTTGCGCGGACCCGCCTTATGTCGTCCGAGGCGAACCGGCAGGCGGCGCGCCATGGCCGTCAATGTGCCCCAGCGAGCGCTCCGGATCGAGCCGGTCGCGCACCCGCTGCTTGAGCGTCTTGGCATCGGGGAAGCCGCCATCGCGCTTGCGGTCCCACACCAGTACGTCATCGCAGGTGATCTGGAACACGCCGCCAGTGCCGGGCTGCAACGCCACTTCGCCCAGGTCGGTGGCGAACGTGGACAGCAGTTCCTGGGCCATCCAGCCGGCGCGCAGCAGCCATTGGCACTGTGTGCAATAGAGTATGACGATACGGGGGCGGATGGCGCTGGTCGACATGAGGCGTTCTTTCCCGGTCCGCCGGGCGCGGGCGGCGACGGACGCTGGTGGTGGATAATGTCAGGTTTTTCGGGCGCCCGAGGCGCCCCGGGCCTGCCCATGAAGTCTGCATTATCGCCCCACGGCCAACGCTGGCTGATCGGCCTCCTGATGGGCCTGGTCACGCTGACGCCGATGGGCATCGACATCTACCTGCCATCCCTGCCCGCGATGGCGGGCGCCTTCGGCCAGCCGATCCGCGCGCTGCAGGCCAGCATCACCCTTTTCATCTTCTCGGTGGGCATCGGCCAGATCCTGATCGGTCCGCTGGCCGACCGCTATGGGCGCCGGCCGGTGGCGCTGGGCGGCGCGCTGGCCTACCTGCTGGGCTCGGCGCTGGGCGCCGCCGCCCTCTCACTCGACATGTTCTACCTAGCCCGCGTGATCCAGGGCCTGGGCGCGTGCTCGGCGTCGCTGGTGGCCTTCGCGGCGGTGCGCGACCGCTTCAGTCCCGCCGTCGGCGCGCGCGTCTACAGCTACCTGAATGGCGCGCTGTGCACGGTGCCGGCCCTGGCGCCGATGCTGGGCGGCGCGCTGGCGCTGCATGCGGGCTGGCGCAGCACATTCGCCTTCATGGCGCTGTTTGCGCTGGCGCTGGCCGCCCTGCTCGGCTGGCGCTTCAGCGAAACCCGCGCCGTGGCGCCGGCGGCAAGCTCGCCGCTGTACAGCCTGCGCCGCTACGCGCCGATCATCGCCAGCGGCCGCTTCCTGTATTTCGCCGTGTTCGGCATGGCCGGCATGGCCATGATCCTGGTGTTCGTGTCAGCCGCGCCGGTGGTGCTGGTGCAGCAGCTCGGCTACACCGAGATGGGCTTTTCCGCCTGGTTCGGCGGCAACGCCGCCATCAATATCGCGGCGTTCTTCCTGGCCCCCGTGTTCATCACGCGCTTCGGCCGCCACGTCATGCTGCGGGTCGGCATGATCGCGCTGCTGCTGGCCGCGCTGCTGCACCTGGCAGCCTGGCGCTGGGCGCCGCCGGCGGCCTGGATCTTCATGCTGCCGGTGGCGGTGCTGACGGTCGGCTTTTCGCTGGCGCTGGGCTCGGCCTTGAGCCTGGCGCTGGAACCCTTCGCGGAGCGTGCCGGCACCGCCGCCGCGGTCTATGGCCTGTTCCAGATGAGCGGCTCGGCCGTCATCGCCACGGCGCTGCTGGACCAGGGCGTGGCGCCGCAGGTGGCAATGGGACTGATCGGCGTGCTGATCGTGGCGCCGCTGCTGTGCCTGTCGGGCGTCATGGCCCGGCGCGGCGCCGCATCCCGCCACTGAACCGGCGTCTCGCGCCGCCCGCGCGCCTCACGCCGCCGCCCGCGGCGCGCTCGACAGGTGCATCAACAGTGCGCCGCCGGCAATCAGTGCGGCACCCGCCAGGCGGCCGGAATTAAGCGCGCTGGCGCTGAATCCCACCAGCGCATAACGGTCCAGCAGCAACGCCGCCAGCATCTGGCCGGCGATCACCGCCGCCAGGAAGGCGCCCGCGCCCAACCGCGGCGCCAGCATCAGCGCTGCCGTGATGTAGAAAACGCCCGCCAGCCCGCCGGTCCAGCCCCACCACGGCAGCCGGCCGATCTCGGCGAAACTGGGTGCCGGCACCCGCAGCACGGCCATCACCACCATGGCCGCGATGGCGCTGATCGCCAGCGAGGCCATCGTGGCCCACAACGGATGGCCCAGGTTCCGCCCCAGGGCGGCATTCGCGCCGGCCTGGATGGGCACCAGCGCGCCGGCCAGGATGGCCGCGGGAACGGCGTAGAAAGTCGAGGAATTCATGGTGCGGCTCCGATTCAAGAAGGATTGGCGCTATTCTCTTATTCGAAATCCATTGAATCCAATTCGATTTTTGTCTTTTGAACATGCAGCCGACGAATAATTTACGGGCCATAGACCTGAATCTGCTCGTGGTGCTGGATGCCTTGCTGCACGAGCGCCACCTGACTCGCGCGGCCGCCCGGCTGCCGATGAGCCAGCCCGCCATGAGCCACGCACTGGCGCGCCTGCGGCTGTTGCTGGGCGATCCGCTGTTCCATCGCACCCGCGGCGGCCTGCGGCCCACGCCGCATGCGCTGGCGCTGGAAGCGCCGCTGCGCGAGGTGCTGGCGCAGGTGCGCCGCCTGCTGGCGGGCGCGGTGTTCGAGCCGGCGGCCAGCCGCCGCGCCTTCCGGCTGGCGATGTCCGACTACGGCGCCAGCGTGGCGTTGCCGCCGCTGATGCGGCGCCTGCGACGCGAAGCGCCGGGCATCGACCTGGAGATCAGCTATGCCAGCCGCAGCGGCATGATCGCCGGCGTGGCCGACGGCCAGCTCGATCTGGCGCTGGCGGTGTTCGGCGAAACCCCGGCCGACATCCACCGCGCCGTGCTGTTCCACGAGGGGTTCGTCTGCGCCGCCGATGCCGGCCAGGGCGTGCCGTCCACGCTCGAGGGCTATCTGGCGCGGCCGCACGTGCTGGTGGCCGCCAGCCAGGACCAGCGCGCGGCGGAAGTGGATGCCGCGCTGGCGCGGCTGGGCCAGGCGCGCCGCGTCGCGCTGCGCCTGCCGCATTGGACGGCGGCGCCGGCGGCACTGGCCGGCACCGACCTGGTGTTGACCGTGGCGCGGCGCACGCTAGACCCGGCGCCGCCAGGCCTGGCCGTGGCGCCAGTGCCCTTCGCCATCGCGCCGCTGGCGTTCGAGATGATCTGGCACGAGCGCGCCGATGGCGACGCGGGCCTGGGTTGGCTGCGCGACCTGCTGAGCCAGGTGCTGGCCTGAGCGATGCCGCCGGCGTTGGCCAATGGAGCCTGCGCGCCAACGGCGCCCTTGGCCTACTATCGAGGCATCGCCCTTTTTCCGGAGATGTCATGGCCCCCGATTCCGCGGCGCACGAACCCCTGCTGGCGCGCAGCATGAGCGACGGTGTCGCCACCCTGCGGCTGAACCGTCCGGCGCAATTCAATGCCCTGTCCGAAGGCCTGCTGGACGCGCTGCGCGCCGAGATCGACAAACTGGCGCGCGAGCCGTCCCTGCGCTGTGTGGTGCTCGAGGCCGCCGGCCGCGCCTTCTGCGCCGGTCACGACCTGCGCGAGATGCGCAGCCAGCCCTCGTTCGACTATTACCTGGCGCTGTTCCGCAAGTGCGGCGGCGTGATGCAGGGCTTGCAGGCCCTGCCGGTGCCGGTCATTGCCAAGGTGCGCGGCATCGCCACCGCGGCAGGCTGCCAGTTGGTAGCTAGCTGCGACCTGGCGGTGGCCGCCGACGACGCCCGCTTCGCCGTGTCCGGCATCAACGCCGGACTGTTCTGCTCGACTCCCGCGGTCGCCCTGAGCCGCAACGTATCGAGCAAACGCGCTTTCGAGATGCTGGTCACCGCGCGCTTCATCGACGCCGCGCAGGCGCTGGACTGGGGCCTGCTGAACGACACCGCGCCGGCCGACGATCTGGATGCGCGCGTGCGGGCGCTGACCGACGTGATCGTCGCCAAAAGCCCCACCGCGATCCGCTATGGCAAGCGCATGTTCTACGCGCAGCGCCAGATGCCGCAGGCCGAAGCCTACGAATACGCCGCCGAGGTCATGGCGCGCAACATGATGGAAGACGACGCGGCCGAAGGCATCGACGCCTTCCTGCAGAAACGCGCGCCACGCTGGCGCCCATGACGCGGGCGCCGCGCCGCCGCATCTAGGTCAGCCAGCCGAGCGCCCAGCCGCCGCCGGCGGCGGCCAGCACCACCCACAGCGGCGACCAGCGCGCATAGACGAGCAGGCCGAACAACGCCAGCGCCAGCGCGAAATCGGCCTTGCCAAGGATGGCGTGGCTCCAGACCGGGTCGTACAGGGCCGCCAGCAGGATGCCGACCACCGCGGCATTCATGCCCGCCATCATGTTGCGCACCCCCGGGCGCCGCCGCAGGCTTTCCCAGAATGGCAGCGCCGCCGCCACCAGCAAGGCGCCCGGCAGGAAGATCGCGACCAGCATCGACAGGCCGCCGGCCCAGCCCGACAGCGGCCCCGACGAGGCCGCACCAAGAAAGGCGGCAAAGGTGAACAAGGGCCCCGGCATGGCTTGCGCGATGCCATAGCCGGCCAGGAACTCCGCGCCGGACACCATGCCGCCGCCAACCGCGGCGGTTTCCAGCAACGGCAGTACCACGTGGCCGCCGCCAAACACCAGTGCGCCGGCCCGGTAGAAACCGGCCAGTTGCGCGGCCAGCGGCGTGGCCGACAGGCTGGCCCACAACGGCAGGGCCGCCAGCAACAGCGCGGCCAGCGCCAGGCACGCATACCCCGCGGCGCGCGACACGCCCTGCGCGCGGTTCGCCAGCAGCGGGCGCGGCGGCACCTGCAACAGGACCGCCCCGACCGCCGCGCCGAGCGCGATGGCCCCCACCTGCCCCAGCGCGGTCGGCAACGCCACGCAGATCAGTGCCGTGACGATGGCCAGCGCCGCGCGCGGCCTGTCCGGACAGAGCGAACGTCCCATGCCCCACACCGCCTGGGCGATGATCGCCACCGCCGCCACCTTCAATCCATGCACCACCGGCGCCCCCGCCAAACCGCCGAATCGGGCCATGCCCAGGCCCAGCAGGATCATCGCCAGCGCCGAGGGCAGCGTGAACGCCAGCCAGGCGGCCGCCATGCCGGCCCATCCGGCCCGCCGCAGGCCCAGCGCCATGCCGACCTGGCTGCTGGCCGGCCCCGGCAGGAATTGGCACAGCGCGACCAGATCGGAAAAAGCGTAGTCGTCGAGCCAGCGGCGCCGGTCGACGAATTCCTCGCGAAAGTACGCCAGGTGGGCCACCGGCCCGCCAAAGGCGGTCAGTCCCAGCCGCAGGAAGGCCAGGAACACCTCCGCGCAGGAACCGCGCGCGGTCGGCGCGGCCTCGCTGGCCGCCGGCCTGCTGGCGACGCGTTCATCGTGGAAAGGCGGTTGCTGCGACATGGCCCCAAGCACTCGAAGACAGTTGGCGGCCCCAGGATCGCGGCACGCCATCCCCAAGCTTATAGCCGGGCAGCGCGGGCGTTTCAATCGTCCGGGGGGACTGACCCGGGCAAATCGCTACAAGAAACTTCACAATTTCAATACAAAAGCCGTCGGATCGCCGCCAGCGCGATCTGTAGCATATGCCGGCCCACCGCGATGGAGAGGGATCGCGGCGCCCGGGTGGCGGATGCGGCCCCAGCGTCCACAGGAATACCCTATGCTCAAGTTCACGATCCGCATTTTCGTGGTCGCCGCCATTGCCTACATCGCCGCTTCGCAGTTGGTGAACCGCAGCCTGGGCTACCTGCTCGAATCGGTCAGCGCCGACCTCTCCTATCAGGCGGTGCGGGGCCAGATGTACGCCTTGCACAAGGAACTCGATCCGGTCGAGCCAGAATCCCGCGCCGCCTTCATCCGCGATTCACTGCGCCCGCACTACGGCCTGGAACTCCGACTGTTGACCCCGGAACGCATCGACGCCACCGACCAGGAACGGCAGGACCTGGCGGCGCGCGGTTTCATCATGCGCGACGAGTACAACACCTATCTGGCCCCTTTGCCGGGCGAACCGCGCCAATGGCTGGAAATGCGCCTGCCGGGTGAACCGACAATGGAAAAATGGATCACCTGGGGCGCCTGGCTGGCGCTCAGCATGGTGCTGGCGGCGGTGCTGCTGCTGTTGTGGGCCCTGCCGGTATGGCGCGACCTGGACGCGCTGCGCAACGCCACACTGCGCATGGGTCAGGGCGACCTCGACGTGCGCGCCCGGCTGTCGCATTTTTCCGGCATCCGCCACGTCGGCGAGAGCTTCAACCAGATGGCCGAACGCATCGCCGCGCTGGTCGACAACCAGCGCAGCATGACCAACGCCGTGTCGCACGAACTGCGCACGCCGCTGGCGCGCCTGTCATTCGAAGTCGACATGCTGGGCCAGTCGCAATTCCAGGCCCGCCGCGAACAGATCCTGCAGGATATGCGCGCCGACATCGGCGAACTCGAAGCGATGGTCGACGAACTGCTGGTCTACGCGCGACTGGAACGCCCGACCGACGACATCGTCAAGCAGGAAACCGTGGACGTGCGCGACTGGCTCGGCGAGGCCCTGGCGCAGGTGGCGCACCAGGCCGATGCGCGCGGCGTGCGCTGCCACGTGCGCGAGGGCCTGCCGGCCCACGTGCAACTGCACCCGCGCTACATGAGCCGGGCCCTGCTCAACCTGGTGCAGAACGCCGTGCGCTACGCCAGCGGCCGCATCGAGATTTCGCTGCGCAGTTGTCCGGTCGGCGGCTATGAGCTGATCGTGGACGACGACGGCCCTGGGGTCGCGCCGGCCGACCGCGAACGCATTTTCGAGCCGTTCATCCGCCTGGACGAAAGCCGCGATCGCGGCACCGGCGGCGCGGGGCTGGGCCTGGCCATCGTCAAGCGCGTCGCCGTCAGCCACAAGGGCACGATCGAGGTGCAGCACAGTCCGCTGGGCGGGGCGCGCTTCGTCCTGCGCTGGATGTCGGCGCCAGGCGCGGCGGACTGACCGGGCTCGCGTGGCGCTACACGGCGGCGCCGGCCCGACGGGCATGGATTTGGTCGATGCGCAGGCCGTCGCGGCGCGTAATCTCGAAGCGCCAGTCGCGCCACGCAATCACATCGCCGCTGTCCGGAATTCGGCCCTCGGCCCGCAGCAGGCGGCCGGCCAGCGTGGCATCGCCCGCGTCATCGGCCAATTCCGCCGCCTCCAGCAGCCGCGCCGCCTCGGCCAGCGCCAGGCGACCGTCGAGCAGCCACGAGCCATCCGACAATTGCAGCGCCTCGGGCGGGGCTTCGGCATGTTCCGGCAGTTCTCCCGCCACCGCGGTCAACACATCCATCGGTGTCACCAGGCCCTCGCACACGCCATGCTCGTCGACCACGATCAGCATGTGGTCGCGCGACGCGCGCAATTGCTCCAGCACCTTGAGCACCGGCGTGGTTTCCATCACGTAGCGCGGCTCGCGCGCCAGTTCCACCAGGTCGATGGGACCGGGGGCCTGCAGCAACGGCAGCACATCCTTGAAGTGCAGCACGCCCAGGACATTGGCCGGATCGCCGGCGCACAAAGGCAGGCGCGAGTGGCCGGAGGCGAACTTGCGCACGATCCGGTCGGGCGTGTCGGCCACGTCCAGCCAGACCATCTCGCCGCGCGCCACCATGATGGCGCGCACGTCGTGGCCGCCGATCGCCAACACGCGTTCGATCATCGAGCTTTCCTCGGGCGCGAATGCCGGCTCCCCGCCAGCGCTGTCGACCAGCGCCACCACCTCATCGGCCTGCTGCGGCGCCAGGTCGCCGCGCCCGGCGCGCAACAACCGCAGCACCGCCTGCGCAGTGCGCTGGCGGCGGCCCTGGGCATGCGTGCCCTTGGCCCGGTTGCGGCGCGCCAGTTGGTTGCACAGCTCGATCAGGATCGAGAAACCGATCGCGGCATACAGGTAGCCCTTGGGCACGTGGAAACCCAGGCCTTCGGCCACCAGGCTGAAGCCGATCATCAGCAACAGGCCCAGGCACAGGATCACCACGGTCGGGTGGCGCGCCACGAAGCCCATCAGCGGACGGCTGGCCAGCATCATCACGGCCATCGCCACCACTACCGCGATCATCATGATGCTCAGGTCCTGCACCATGCCCACGGCGGTGATCACCGAGTCCAGCGAGAACACCGCATCCAGCACCACGATCTGCAGGATCACCTGCCAGAACACCGCGTGCTGGACCTTCTGCCCGCTGTCGTGGCCACTGCCGCCCTCGACCCGCTCATGCAGCTCCATGGTCCCCTTGAACAGCAGGAAGAGGCCGCCCAGGATCAGGATCAGGTCGCGCCCCGATATCTCGGCGCCCAGCACCGTGAACAGCGGCGCGGTCAGCGTCACCACCCAGGCGATGCTGGCCAGCAGGCCCAGCCGCATCACCATGGCCAGCGTCAGGCCGATCAGGCGGGCGCGGTTGCGTTGCGCCGGCGGCAGCTTGTCGGCCAGGATGGCGATAAACACCAGGTTGTCGATACCCAGCACGATTTCAAGAATGACCAGCGTCGCCAGGCCAAGCCAGGCGGTCGGGTCGGACATCCAGTCGAAGATCATCAACGTTCCACAAATAGGGTCAGGCGCGGGCAGGCGCCCGGCTAGCGGGGGCCCGTCGCCAGGGACGGAGGCAAGAAAGCGGATCGGGGTCGCGCGGCCGCGGCGGGCCGGCGTGCCCGCAAGGGCGGCGCGGTGGCGCCCGGCCGCCTATGCGCGGCGTGGGCGCGGCGCCGGAAGCGGGACAAGACGGCCGCGAACGGCCGGGCGCCGCAAGCCGGCTGGAGGGGAGACGTGGGCGCCGCTGCGGCAGCGGCGCCTTGCTAGGAGGCGGGTCGTCGGTCATAGATGGCGAAACCGTCGGCGCTTGCGGGCAAGCCACGGGCCGGTTCCGCCCTGCTCTCATTCTTTCAATAAGCTGAATAATACCTGAAACGCCGAGACAGGCGGTCCGTGGCGCTTCCGTCAGTAAAGTTGTCCTATTTTCTTCTTGGTGTTTTCCCTAACCCTTTTTATAATCGCGGCACCTTCAACCCCCAAGAGACCATTGTGGACAACGACGGATGTAGTCGATACACGACTGCTTGCGCCGCTTGACGCAGGAACCTCCCCAGCCTTGCCTGCCGGGTCCTGCGTAAAGCCAGGACACAGCCCTGCGCCCCGGCAGCACACGCTGCCCCGGCCCGGACCCATCCCTCCCCCGCTTGCCGACGCACCGCGTGCCCTGACACGCGCGCCGCCGGGCCATGCGGCGCATGCATGTCGACCTTCCACGGTACTCCCCCAAGGAGACGACCATGCGCATCAAGAAATTCCTGCCCTTCCTGGACGGCGCCGCCCCCCTGCGCGACGCCGGCGCGGCACGCCCGGCCGCCGCGACCTACCAGTTCACCATCGTCAGCCTGGCCGACACCCTCAACGTACTGCGCAAGCAGCTCTATCGCGAATTGCAGGCGCTGGACCTGCGCGTGCTGAGCGTGCACATCTCGCGCCAGGAAGCCGGCCAACTCGCCAGCACCACCGTCACGCTGCATTGCCCGCCACCCCTGCGCGGCCTGCTCAATGCCATTGCCCTGCGCCTGGGCCAAAGCGCCGACGTGCGCCGGATCCATTGGGAAGCCGCGGACGGCGCCCGGATCGCCGTGCTGCCGGCCTGAACCACGGCAAGGAGGCTGTCATGAAAGACCCGTACAAATGCCTGCTCATCGCGCGCGTGGCGGCATTGCTGCTGCTCTGGCTGCTCGCGCTCATCCTGACCGCGGCCTCGGTCTGGCATTGGCCCTGAGGCGCCCGCGCCGCGGCTGGTCCAACCCGCCGAATGCGAGAACAAGAAAATGAAAAACTTCGAAAACATCCAGCTATTGGCGCTGGCCAATACCCTCATCAGCCTGGCGACGGCCTTCGTGCTGGGTTCCATCGTCGGCTTCGAACGCCAATACCGCCAACGCACCGCCGGCCTGCGCACCAACGCGCTGGTGGCGGTGGGCGCGGCCATCTTCGTGGACATGGCATTCCGCGTCGGCGGCGCGGATGGCGGCGCGCGCGTGATCTCCTATGTGGTCTCGGGCGTGGGCTTCCTGGGCGCCGGCGCCATCATGCGCGAAGGCGGCAGCATCCGCGGCCTGAACACCGCGGCCACGTTGTGGGGCTCGGCCGCCATCGGCGCCTGCGCCGGCGCTTCGCTGCTCTTCGAAGCGCTTGCGGCCACCGCGTTCGTGCTCGCGGCCAACACGCTGCTGCGCCCGGTCGTCAGCTACATCAATCGCCAGCCGGTCGACGCGCAGACCACGGAAGTGACCACCGTGATTCACGTCATTGCCCGCCTCGACCAGCGCCAGGCCGCCATGGGCGTGCTCGAGGACGTGCTGGAAGCCGAGCAATTGCCGTTGTCGGAACTGAAGATCGACCAGTTCGGCGAAAACGAAGTCGAGATCGAAGCCGCCTTGAGCGAAGCCTCGGTCGATGAGCTCGACCTGGACCGCGTCACCGCCCGCATCGCCGCGGCGCCGGGCGTGCGCACCGCCTTCTGGGCCGCGCGCACGGTGTAGCCGGCCCCACGCCGGCCCCACGCCGGTTTCCTTTGGCGGCGACTGGCCCTAGAATGGGCGCCGATCATGCGCCGCCCGTTCCCGTCCTTCACCCGGCATGCCGCCTGCCTCTGGCTGGTGGCGGCGCTGTTCGCGCTCAAGGCGCTGGTGCCGCCGGGCTTCATGCCGGCGACGCAGCGTGGCGGCACGCTGATCCAGCTATGCTCGGCCGCCGGCCCCATCTGGGTGGCGGGTCCGTCCAAGCGCGGCGACGCGCCGGATGAACGCCACGCGGCGCAGGCCGCGGCCTGCCCGCTGGGCGCCCTGCTGGCAACGGTGGCCTTGCCGCCGGCGCTGACGCCCCTGCCCGGCCTGGGCGCGGTCATGGCGCATCCGCTGGCCACACGCGCGCCGCCGGCGGTGGCCGACGGCTCGCCGCCCGGGCCGCCATTGGGCGCGCGCGCGCCCCCCTTATTCCCGGTATCGCACTGATCGTTGCGCCGCGCCCGCGCGCGGCTCCCTTGGCTTACCGAGAATATCCATGTTTCCTTCCCACGCCGGGACGCGCCGCGTCCTGCCGCGGCGCGTGCTCGCCTGCGCTGCCCTCGCCGCTGCACCCGTCCTGCACGCCCAATCCGATCCCGCCACGCCCGCGCCGGCCGGAATCGCCACGCTGCCCGCCATTGCCGTCAGCGGCAGCGCCGCCTCGGCCCCCCTGCTGGAGCAGGCCAGCACCGGCACGCTGCTGGGCCTGACCCCGTTGGACACCCCCGCCAGCATCGACATCCTCGACAACGCGCAACTGCGCGAACGCGGCGCCGTCACCGTCACCGATGCCATCACCCAGGCCGCCGGCATCAGCACCATGCGCCACCCCGGCAACGGCGGCTCGTCGCTGTCCTCGCGCGGTTTCACCGACTCCAATTCGGTGGCCATGCTGTACGACGGCGTGCGCCAGTTCGGCGGCGTCGGCCAGACCTTCATCTATGACCCCTGGGCGGTCGAGCGCATCGAAGTGCTACGCGGCCCGGCTTCGGTGCTGTATGGCGAGGGCGCCATCGGCGGCGTGGTCAACGTGATCCCCAAGAAGCCCACGCGCGGGCCCATCGAGAACGAAATCCAGGCCACCATCGGCACCCATGACACGCAGCGCCTGGGATTCGGCAGCGGCGGCGCGCTCGACGACAAATGGTCGTACCGGCTCGACATCAGCGGCAACCACGGCGATTCCGGCATCAACCTGGGGGATTCGCGCGACCTGGCCGTCACCGCGGCGCTGCGCCTGGACGTATCGCCCGCGCTGAGCTTCACCCTGACCCAGGCCTATGCCTGGCAGGAACCGACGCGCTATTTCGGCACGCCGCTGGTCGATGGCGACATCGACTACAGCCTGCGCGGCAAGAACTACAACGTAGCCGACAGCAAGATCATCTATCGCGACAGCCGCAGCGAACTCAAGGCCGAATGGTCGCCAAACCCCGCCACGCGCATGCGCAGCCGCCTCTACTACATCGGCAGCGACCGCGACTACCGCGATGCCGAGAACTATGCCTGGCAGCCGGCCAGCGGCCTGATCCAGCGCAGCGCCTATACCGACATCCGCCATGACCAGGAGCAGGTCGGCAACGTCACCGATGCCAGCTTCGACGGCCATCTGTTCGGGCTGGCCAACAAAGTGGCGCTGGGCTTCGAGCTGAACCGGGCCTCCCTCAAGCACACCAACAATTCGCCCTATTCGGGCACCTCGCTGGTCGACCCCTACGATGTCGACCATGGCCGCTTCATCAATGTCGCCGGCACCACGCCCCGCTATCGCAACACCGCCGAGCAGTACGCGCTGTTCGCCGAGAACCGCCTGATGCTGACTTCCCGCTGGTCGATCCTGGGCGGCGTGCGCTACGACCACATCGACCTGAAGCGGCGCGACCTGGTTACCGGGCAGACCGCCTTCGATACTCGCTTCAACAACGTCGGCTGGCGCATCGGCACGGTCTACGAGCTGCTGCCCGATCTGTCCGTCTATGGCCAGTACGCCGAGGCGGCCGACCCCATCGGCAGCCTGTTGCTGCTGTCCCCCGCCAACAAGGATTTCGAGCTGTCCAAGGGCCGCCAGATCGAGATCGGCGTCAAACAGGCATTCTGGGACAACAAGGGCCAGTGGACCCTGGCGGCCTACCATATCCGCAAGAACAACCTGGTGACGCGCGACCCCGACGACCCCGCGCTGCGCATCCAGGTGGGGGAACAATCATCGCGCGGACTGGAAGCCACGCTGGCGGTCGCGCTGACGCCGGCGTGGCGGCTGGACCTGAATGCTGCCGTGCTGCGGGCGCGCTATGACGATTTCAACGAGTCGGCCAACGGCGTGGCTGTGTCGCGCGCGGGCAACGTCCCCACCGACGTGCCGCAACGCCTGGCCAATGCCTGGGTCAGTTGGAAGTTCGCGCCGCAGTGGACAGCCAGCGCCGGCCTGCGCTACGTCGGCAAGCGCTACGCGGACGCCGCCAATCGGCTCGAAATGGCGGGCTACACCACCACCAATCTGGCCTTGCAGTGGGACCCGCGCCGCGACCTGACGCTGGCGTTGCGCGCCTTCAACGTCTTCGACCGCAAGTACGCCGAAACCGCCTATTACAACCAGACGCAGTGGCTGCTGGGAGAGGGCCGGCGCGTGGAGCTGAGCGCGAACTACCGCTTCTGATTCACGGCGTGAAGATGTCGGAAATGGCGTCGCCCAGGTCCTTGACCGCGCCGGCCACGCCGCCGGCCGCGCCTTCGGCGCCCACGCCGATGGCGTGGCCGAAGCCGCGCGCGATCTGGGCGGCGAATCCGCGCGATGCCGAGAACCTGGGATTGTCGAGACTGCCGGACAGCTTGAACGGCATGCGCAGCGTGCCATGGCGGTCCTCCAGTGCTGCAAGCACCGCCTTGCGCGGCAGCGAGAACAGCGATCCATCGCCGCTGAACCTCAAGTCGCGCAGGGCCACCGTGCCGCTGGCATCGAGCTGCCGGCCAGCAACGGTGGTGCGCATGTCCAGATCCATGGCGCCGCCCGCCAACGAACCGGCGCCGTTCTCGGCCAGGTACGGCGCGGCATGGCGGATGTCCAGGTTGCGCACCGCCACCGTCATGTCGGCATCGCTGCCGCCCACCACCAGCGAGCCCCGCGCCCGCACCGTGGCCACGCCGACGCGGTTGGCGCCTACCGAACCCTGGAATTCCATCTCGCTGCGCTGGCCATTGGCCGGCAACGCCAATGGCCGCAGGCTGGCCGACACGTTGTCAAACGGAATGCGGTGCGGCGGGGTGGAAACGACCGCATCGACGAATTCCAGGCGGCCACGCTCCAGGATGACTTCATCGGCGCGCACTGGCGGCCGGGGATGGCGGGCATCGGCCGCGCGCAGCGATGCCTGTAACGCCGGCGCAATCTGCAAGTCGCCATCGCGGCCGCGCACCACGGCAAAGTCGAATTCCTCGATCCTGATCCTGCGCAGCACCGTGACGCGCCGCAGCAGCGATGCCCACTCGGGTTCGGCCACCACGCGGCCAGCGCTGGCCGCGGCCATGTCCGCGACGCCCTCGATCCTCACGTCGGTCAGCACCACTTGCCCGAACCCCAGGCTCACCTGCCCCACTTGCGCCCGCGGCCCCAGCAGGTCGGCGATGCGTCGCTCCGCGGCGGAGCGGCCGAGGCCGGCCAGCGCCGCCAGCAACACCACGACCGCCAGCGCGACCAGGGCCCATCGGCCCTTGATCGGACGGCGTCGCGGCACGGCGCGCGAGTTGACCATGATTCATTCCATTGACGTTGCCCGCAGGGGGAACCCGCGCGGGCAACGCCGTCACTCACCCCATGCCGGCCGGCAGAACAGCCGGCACGCAGGCTTGGCGCATCGCCATCAATGCATCAGCGCTGCGTTTGCGGCCGCTGGGCCTGGCCAGGTTGCTGGCCCTGATGGCGATCCTTGTCCATCTGCTGGCCGCCCTGGCCAGGTTGCTGCTGGCCCGGCTGGTTGCGATCCGCCGGGTTGTCCTGCGACTGCTGTTTCTGCGGCTGTTTCTGCTGATCGGGCTGATTCGGGTTTGCCATGACAAGTCTCCTAGAGAGCGGAACCATTCCGCCAGCAATGCCTGAGCAATTGCCGTGCCCGGCGGCGGGCGCACGGTGCCAGGGCCATCCGGCGCCGGTAAATTCAGGAGGAGCGGGCAGAAAGAGCGCGCCGGCAACGCCGTCGCAAGCGGGCCCCTATTATTGCGTAGTGAGGTGCGCAGGCAGGACGGTTTCGGCATCCTGCGGATCGAAGGCGTCGAGCCAGGCCGAGGCATAGCTGGCGGACGCCGCCAGCGGTTCGCCGCGGTCGCGCTGGATCCGCAGGCGCATCAGCAGGTCGTCCAGCGCCATCGGCCGGCCCAGCGCGTAACCCTGGCCATAGCGGCAGCCGGCGGCGCGCAGCGCCGGAACGTCGGCCACGTTCTCGACTCCTTCGGCCACCACCCGCCAGCCCATCCGGGTGGCCAGTTCCGCCGCCGTGCGCAGCACCTCGAAGGCGACCGCGCTGCGGCGCATGCGGGTGACGAAATACTGGTCGATCTTGACCTCGGACAGGGGAATCGCCGACAGCAGCTTGAGCGACGCGTGTCCCGTGCCGAAATCGTCGAGGCTGACTTCGCAGCCCGCCTCTTCGAGTTTCATCAAGGTGTTGCGCAGAACGTCCAGTTCCTGGATCGGCTGGTCTTCGGTCAGTTCCACCCGCAGCAGCGAAGCGGGCAACTCGGCCGCGCGGATGCGCGCCAGCAGAAATGCCACCGCGCGCTCGTCGGACAGCGTCGACGCCGGCGCGTTGATGGCAATGGGAATGGCCATGCCGGCGCGCCGCATGGTCTGCAGCATGTCGATCACGCGCTGCGCGACCCGCTCGAACAGGGTACGGTCCAGGCCAAGCCGGTTGACCGCGGGAATGAACTCGGCCGGCATCACGATGCCCAGCCGCGGATGCTGCCAGCGCGCCAGCGCCTCGGCCGAGACGATCCGGCCGGTCAACAGATCGACCTGCGGTTGCAGCAGCACGCGCAGGCCGTCCCTGCCGGTAATCATGGCGGCGACTTCATCGTCGCTCACCACTGAGCTGGTGGAAGCCTCGTGGGTTAGCGTCATGTCTTCGCTCCTGGGGCGCCTCGATCTTTGGCCCGCGCTGTCCGGGCGCGGTACGGGGCTCGTTGGACATGAGGATTCACATTCGACGGCGGCGTTGCTGCATACCGCCCCGTGTACGACCCAGCGTATTCGATCGCCACTGTTTTTTTATGCGATTTCGCATGTTTACTCCAGGCAATTGTGCGCGCATGCGGCGCCAAAGTCACACATATGTAACCAGCGGTATTTATGCGCTGAAATTCATGAAAACCGCAATATTCGGACGCTCTGACAAATCACCGCGTTTTTGCCTTGTCGACATGGTAGCGTTGCGACTTTTCCGCCCCATCGCCCGCCCCGTTTTCGCGTGATTACCCTGCTTTCCCGCTGGCGCCTGCTGTCGCGCCACGTCCTCTGGCTGGACGCCCTGCAAGCCGCCGCCATCAGCGCCGCGCCCGTCATCCTGGCCGTCCTGGCGCACGAACCACGGCTGGGCTGGACCGCCATTGCCGCTTTCTGGGCCTGTTTCGGCGATCCCGGCGGCCCCTTGCGCCAGCGCGCCGGCTCGATGCTGGCGCTGGGCCTGATCGGCGCGCTGTTCTGCTTTCTGGCCAGCGCCAGCGCCGGCCACCTTTGGCTGCTGCTGCCCCTGACCTTCGCCTGTTGTACGTTCGGCGGCCTGTTGCGCGTGCTCGGTCCGGCCGCCGCGATCGTCGGCACACTGCTGTCGGCCGGCTTCGTGGTGGCGGCGGAGCTGCCGGCGCCGACCCTGGCGGCCAGCCTTTCGTACACCCTGTTCTTCCTGGCTGGCGCGCTGTGGGCCATCCTGATGACTGCCCTGGTGTGGCGCCGGCGGCCCTGGAAGGACGCCACGCACGCGGTGGCCCACTGCTATCGCGGGCTGGCCGACTTTGCCGATGCCCTGGCGCGCATGTATTCCGGCCTGGCGCCCGCCGACGGCCCGCAAGCCTGGAGCGCCGTCACCCGGCCCCAGCGCAGCGCCGTGCGTGCCGCCCTGGAGGCCGCCCGGGCGCGCATCCGCGAGGTCCACGATGCGAGGCCATCGCGCCGCGCCCGCGCCCAGCAGTTGTTCTATCTGCTCGACAATGCCGAAGACAGCTTCATCGCGCTGGTCGCGGCGGCCGACCTGCTCGAATCGAATGCGCCGCGCTGGCTGGGCCGCGGCGCCGGCGCCCATCTGTCGCACGCCCTGCATCGCTATGCCAGCGTCGCCAACGCCATCGCCAGCACCTCCGACGTCAGCGATGCCCGGCAGGCCGACTGCCTGCGCGAACGTCTGGCCCACTTCGCCACAGGCCTGCACGCCTTGCGTGGCGCCGCCATGGCCCACGCCCCCGACCTGGCCACCATGGTGCCGGTGCTCGACCGCCTGCAGCAGGCGGCCCTGGCGGTCAGGCAGGCGCTGTTCGACGAAGCCGGCGCGCCGGCGGCGCCGGCCCAGGCCGTACGTACCGTCTCGCCCGCCCGCCAGGCTTGGCGCAGCTTGCGCCAGAACCTGCGATTCGAGTCCGATGCCTTCCGCCATGCCCTGCGCGTCGGTATCGGCGCCACCATCGCCGTGGCGCTCTCGAAAACCTTCGCGGTCAATCATGGCTACTGGATGTCGCTGACCCTGGTGTTCATCCTGCAGCCCTACTTCGCCACCACCTGGCAACGCACCGTCGAGCGCGTGATCGGCAGCGTCGCCGGCGCCATCGGCGCCTCGCTGCTGGGGTTGCTGCTGAGCACGCCGTTGTCGGTGGCGCTCGCGGTGCTGCCGATCGCCCTGGGCACCTTCGCGGCCCGCACCATCCACTACGCGCTATTCACGTTTTTCCTGACCTCGCAGTTCGTGCTGGTCAGCCACATCCAGCAGCCCGACATCTATGAGCCGATGCTGGCGGCGCTGCGCGCCTTCAACAGCGTGCTAGGCGGCGTACTGGCTTTGCTGGTGGGGTTCCTGGTGTGGCCGGAAAAGGAACCGCGCCAATTGGCCGGCGCGCTCAGCCGCGCGCTCGAACGCCACGCCGCCTACGCCTTGGCCCTGGCCCGGGCCAAGAGCGGCGCCGGCGCGGACCAGGACATCGTCGCCCTGCGGCGCCAGGCGTGCCTGTCGGCCGACAATGCCGAAGCGGCATTGCAACGCCTGCAACAGAATCCCGTGCACCGCGACCGCAAGGTCGACACCGCCGTCAACCTGCTCAATGCGATGCGCCGCGTCACCGCCGCCGGCACCGTGCTGGAAATCCAGCCGGCGCTGCCGGCCGACAGCGCCGTCGCGCCTGTCCTGCGCGACTATGGGCTGGCGCTGGCGCATGCGCTGCATCCGCAGGCCGGCGCGCCGGCCGTCGACATCCGCCGGCTGACGCCGCCGGCGGCGCTGGCCAGCGCGGCGCCGGCGCTGGCCGGTCCGCTGGAGCGCATCGCACAGCAGGCACGGCTGGTCCGTCGATTGCGGGACCGGGTGCAACAGGCCTGAATGGCCCACACATTTGCGGCAACCCCGGTAAACTTCTGGGTACTTGATGTGCATCAAGGGCACCGCCCCCGGAACGCGCAACGATGACGGGGTACCGAGCTCAACAAGGAGGCCGCCATGTACCGCCGTATTTCCGTTCACCTCGATCACGGATTCGATTGCGCCCGCCGCACCCAGGTCGCCCTGACCCTGGCCCGGCGCCACCAGGCCGAACTGGTCGGCATCTATGCCACTTCTGCCCCCCCGCAGTACTACTACGGCGAATCGGTGCTGCTCTCGCGCACCCTCAGCGTCATCCGCGATCTGCAGACGCAGAATCGCGACGCAGTGCAAAAAGCCTTCCTGGAAACGGCCGCCGCGCTCGACGTGCCCGCGGCGGTGCGCAGCGTCGACAACGGCTCGCCCAGCGCCTGCGTGGCGCTGCTCGGCCGCACCAGCGACCTGATCGTCCTAAGTCAGGAAAACCCTGACGACATCGAAGCCGCGCACGAAATCGAATTCGTCGAACAGACTCTGCTGACGGCGGGCCGGCCGGTGCTGGTGGTGCCCTCCAGCGGCGACTTCCCCGTAATCGGCGAACGCGTGCTGTATTGCTGGGACGGCAGCCGCGAGGCGGCGCGCGCCCTGGCCGATGCGGCGCCCCTGCTGCGCGCGGCCTCGCACCTGGTGGTGCTGACCATGGACGAAGGCGCGGCCTCGCGCAAGGGCGCGGCCGTACCGTTCGACGACCTGGCCAGCTACTGCGTCGCCCAGGGCATGCCGGCGCCCGAACACGTATGCCGCGACATCAAGGGCGTAGGCGTGGGCAGCACCATCCTGAACGCCGCGGCCGACTACAGCGCCGACCTGGTCGTGATGGGCGCCTATGGCCACAGCAAGCTGCGCGAATGGGCCATGGGTGGCGCCACCGCGTCGATCCTCAAGAGCATGACCGTGCCGATCATGTTCTCGCACTGAGGCCGCGCCGCGCGGCTCAGTCCTGCGGCACCGGCGTCAGGACCGGCTTGCCGGCAAAATGCGCGGTGGCGTTGTCCAGGAACAGCGCCACCGTTGCCGCCACCGCTTCCGGCGAGCGGCCGGCGCTGTGGGGCGTGAGCACTACATTGTCCAGCGCGAACAGCGCCGGCGGCAGCACCGGCTCGCCTTCGACCACATCCAGGCCGGCGCCAGCGATCCGGCGCTCGGCCAGCGCCGCGATCAGCGCCTCGGTATCGACCACGCTGCCGCGCGCGATATTCACCAGATAGCCCTGCGGCCCCAGCGCTTCCAGCACCGCCGCGTCCACCAAGTGACGGGTATCGCCGCCGCCGGGGGTGGCCACCACCAGGAAGTCGCTGGCCGCGGCCAGCGCGCGCGGGCTGTCATGGTATGCATAGCCGCAGTCGGGACGTGGCCGCCGGTTGTAGTAGCCGACCGTCATGCCGAACCCCTGGGCCCCGCGCCGGGCGATCTCCCGTCCGATGGTGCCCAGTCCCAGGATGCCCAGGCGCTTGCCCGAAACCTGCGGCCCCATGAAACCACTCCAGTGGCCCTGGCGCACCCACGCATCGGCCTGCGGCAGGCGGCGCACCGCGCCCAGCAATAGCGCCATGGCGTGGTCCGCCACCGCGGTGGCATTGGCGCCGGGCCCGTAGGTCACCCGCAGGCCGCGCGCGCGGGCGGCGGCCAGATCGATGTTCTCGAAGCCCACTCCCAGCGAACAGACCAGTTCAAGCGCGGGAAGCGCCGCCATCTCGTCGGCACGCAGGCCGGTGGCGCCGCGCGTCAACACGGCGCGGATCTCGCCCGCATGGTCGCGGATGGCCCGGGCGCGGTCATCCGCAGTGGTGGCGACGATGCAGCGAAAGCCGCGGTCTTCGATCGCGGGCAGGAAGTCGTGCACGCTGTCTATCAGTATCAGGAGGGGAATCTTCATGTTGCGGCGGATCGGGGGGCGGGAAAAGGCGCATGGCGCCAAAAAAGATGCCGGCAGATCTTACGCCTCGGTACAATTGCGCGCCACTCGCCTGTCCCGCTGTCGAACACACCATGAAAGCCAAGTTGCGCAAGTCCCTACGCACCGCCGTGTCGTTCCTGCACCGGTGGACGGGATTGGTCCTGGGGACGGTACTGGTGCTGGCCGGACTGAGCGGCAGCCTGCTGGCGTTCGACCATGAGCTTGACGCCTGGCTCAACGCGCCCATGTTGCGCAATGCCGCCGGCGCTTGCGCCGCGCCCCTGCCCCCTTCGGCCGCCGCGCGCGCGGTGCAACAGGCCTGGCCCGGCGCGACCCTGGCCGCCATCACCTTGCCCCAGGCGCCGGGCGCCAGCTACCGGGTGCAGTTCACGCATGCCGCGACGGCCGCCAACGAGGCTGGCGTGGATGCCTGCACCGGCCTGTTGCTGGCCAGCCGCGATCGCGATGCCGTGGCCTTGGACCGCGCCCATCTGATGCCGCTGCTGTTGCGTTGGCACAAGACCCTGCTGCAGGGCAAGACCGGCCGCGAGGTGTTGGGCTGGCTGGCCGTGGCCTGGGTGGGGTTGCTGCTCGGCGGCATGTATCTGGCCTGGCCGCGGCCGGGCCACTGGCGCCGCTCGCTCACGGTCACCCGCGGCGCCAGCGCATTCCGCACCAGCTATGAACTGCATCGCGCCGCCGGCCTGCTGTCGGCGCTGTTGCTGTTGGTGGTGGCAGGCACCGGTTTTTTCATGGGCCTGCCACAGTTGGGCCGGCAACTGGTCGCCAGCGTCGCGAGCGTGCCGGCGGATGCGCGGACCGCGGACCGCGCGCCGCTGGCGGCGGCCGAGCCTGAGATCGGCTGGGATGGCGCCGCCGCGCGGGCGCGCGCATTGGCTCCCGCCGACGCCGCCCTGGTGATGCTGCGCCGCGATCCGGCGCACGGCGTCTACCAGGCACGGGTACGGCGAGCCGACGACTGGCAGCCGGTGGGCACCCTGCGCCTGTTCATCGACATGCGCAACGGCGCGGCGGTGTCCCGCGCCGATCCCCTGTCCGGCACCCCGGCCCAGCGCTTCCTGGCGCTGATGTACCCGTTGCATTCGGGCAGCCTCTACGGCCTGTCCAGCCGCATGCTCACGGCGCTTCTCGGGTTGTTACCGCTGCTTTTCTTCGTCACCGGCGTGATCTTCTGGATCAACCGGCGCCGCCTGCAGCGTCGTGGGCGGCAGGCGGCACAGGCCCGCGCGCGCCGGCCCTGAAGCCAGCCACCGCCAGGCGGCGCGCGCCACTATAGGCGTCCGGTCAGCAGCAGCACGAGCAGCACGATCAGCACGATTCCCAGCAGGCCGCTTGGGTAATACCCCCAACCACGGCTGTAGGGCCAGGCGGGCACGGCCCCGATGAGCAGCAGGATGAGGACGATCAGCAGAATGGTCGACATGATTGCTCCGATTGTTCTTGGTGTGGACTGGCTGTCACCGCCAATCAGGCGGCGTGGGAGACTTTTTCCTTGTCGGGAGGATCGAGCGGCGGCAGATCGACCTCCGGCTCATCGGTATCCGGATCGACCGGCAGGTCGCCGGGAGGCGAACCCGGCGGTATTGGTTCCGGCTTGGGCGGAACATGCATGTGCAGATGCTCGGGCATGGTTTTCTCCTTCAAGGACACTGCTTTCCCGCGGCCGGCGGATTCCGGCTCCACGAGGTTCTCTGCGCCAGGGCAACGCCCCGCACACTCGATAAGGGCCTGCCTCAGGGACGGGCCTGCGCGAACACGCGCAACAGCTCCCGATTGAAGGCGGGCAGGTCGTCTGGCTTGCGGCTGCTGACCCAGCGGCCATCGACGACCACCTCCTCATCGACCCAATCCGCGCCGGCATTGCGCAAATCATCGGCCAGCGAGGGCCAACTGGTCATCTTGCGATCCTTCACCAGATTCGCGGAAATCAACAACCACGCGCCGTGGCAGATAACCGCCACCGGCTTGCCCCCTTCATGCATGGCCCGCACGAACGCGCGTGCCTCGGGGTGCAGGCGGATCTCATCCGCATTGATCACGCCGCCAGGCAACAGCACGGCATCGAACAGTTCCGCGCGCGCTTCGGCAAAGATCAAGTCGGCCTCGACTTTCTCGCCGGGCTGGTGATGGCGCCATCCCCGAACCGGCCCGCGTTGGGCCGAGACGATCGCCACGCGCGCGCCCCGCGCCTGCAAGGCGTCGCGCGGCGATGTCAGTTCCTCCTGCTCGAAGCCATCGACCACCAGAATGGCGACGTTGAAGTTCTGTAGTGTCTTGCTCATGCATCACTCCCGGGTTGTGGCAGCAAGCCGCTCAGCAAGCGCTGTGCCCGGCGCGGCAGCGCGATGCCATCCAAAACCAAGGCCAGGCCAGGTCGGGCGCCCGGGTGCCGCGCGTCCGCCTCCAGGCAGAGCGCGACATGCAGCGGGCGGGATTGCCGCGCGCCAGGGGTGATTGCCGTCTTGGTGCGCCCGTTGGCGAGCCAAATTGCAAGCGGATGTGGCAGTCCCGGCACGGGCGCGCGTGCCTGGGTAAAACGAACGTTCACAACGAGATGCAATGCAAGACGCGCGAACCCCGGATTCATGCCAGCCTTTTTCCACATGCGCCGTGTCAGCAACGGCACGCGCCATGGATTTTTCAACGCAGACTCCAGGAGCTTGCCCATGGTCAACAACCATACTCCCCTGCCCTCGGACTTTCCCGAGAATGGTCCCGATGATCGCCGCGCGCGGCGGCGCCGACATCCGGAAAGCTGGATCGACGAACTGGAATCGACGCTGAACGATGCTTCGGCCAACGACCTGGAAGCGCTCAAGGCGCGGCTGGCCGAACAATTGCGCGACACGCGCCACAGCCTGCGCGAGGCATCCGATAGCGCGCAGGACATGATGCGCGAGACCATCGATTGCACCGAACAGTACATCCATGCGCGCCCCTGGCAGGCCATCGGCCTGGTGGCTGGCGCCGCGTTCCTGTTTGGCGTGGTGGTTGGCCGGCAATAGGCAGGAAAGGGACAGGCCCGGGCGCGCAAAGCGCCTGGGCTGACCGCGTCGGCATCACGGCGCCACCGATGGCGCCTCGACATGGCGCGGCGGCTTCAACGGATCGAAGTCCTGCCACCTGCCCTCCAGCCAACGGCCCTGGGCCCGCTCGATGTCGCGGCCGCCCGCGTCGCGCAGCACGCGCCGGGCAAGGGATTCCTGTTGCGGCGAGACCGGCAAGGCCAGCATCACCCCGGCCTGCCGCAGCGCAGGATGTCCATCTTTTGCGGGCTCGGCCGCCGGACGGCGCCTGCGCTTGCCCGCCACCCCCAAGGCCCCGGCCAGCGCGCCGATGTATGCCCCTGCGCCAGCGGCCACCGCGACCACCAGCATTGCCGCGCCTGACCACAGCGCCACCAGTCCCCCGGCCACGGCGAACAGCAGGCCAAGCAGCGCCGCCCCGGCGAGCGCACCGCGGTGCGCGCCGCGCGCATCCGGGTCCGCGGCGCGGTCGCCGCCCAGGGGATATTGGGCGTGTTCGCCTGCCGTATTGATGTAGAACGTGTGGATATCGTCTTCGGAAAAGCCTTCGTGGCGCAACTGTCGGGCGGCCTGGCTCGCCTCATCGAAAGTCTGGAAACGGGCGGCGACAATCAGGGACATGACAACCTCCTATCGGATCGGCCTGTCAAGGGCCATGCCCCCCGGGGCAGCAACCGCCGTGCCCGGCGCGGCGCGGGCA
>NZ_JCBANN010000058.1:0-31900 GCF_059761975.1 Achromobacter sp. 46006 | reverse complement strand
GAGTGTGGGAGGGCGGGCCATCGGCGCGCGCCGCGCGGGGCTGGCGCGGCGGCATCAGGGCGCAGCCTCGCCGGCCTGGGCACGGCGCGCGGCCCGCGCCAGTTGCGGCGCCAGCCGGTCCAGCATCCAGGCCACCGCCAGCGGCGTGCCGGAGGACGAGGCCATGACCAGCGCCGGGTCGCTCAGCGCCACGTAGGCGCCGCGCCGTACCGCGGCAATCGAGGCATACAGGGGCAGGGCCGCGGTGCGGTCGCGTTCCTCGGGGGTATAGAACCAGGACACCAGGATGTCGGCGTCGCCGAGCGCGTCGGCGTGCTCGAAGCCCAGGTAGTGGGCGAAGTGCCCGGCGCTGGCCCGCAGGCCGCGCACCGACGGCGCCAGGGCCAGGCCCATGGCCGTGAGCGTATCGACCCGCGGATCGCCGGCCACGTAGGCGGCGAAGTTGCCCGAGCCCAGGTCGGCGCGCACATAGGCGAAGGTCTTGCCGGCCAGTTCGGGGTAGCGCCGCGCGGCCTGCGCCAGCGCGTCGTGGATGCGGGCCTTGAGCGGCCCGGCGGCCTCGCGCCTGCCGAGCGCCGTGGCGATCAGGTCGATCTGCGTGTCCACCGGGGTCAGGAACGGCTGGCCGGGATAGGCCACCACAGGCACCAGCCGCGACAATTGCGCGTAGGCCTCGGGCGTCACGCCGGAAAACGGCGCCAGCACCACGTCCGGCCGCAACGCGATGATCTTCTCGATATCCAGTTCGGGGTATACCGTGATGCGCTCGGGCAGGGGCTGGCCGGTGGCCTCGATGGCGGCGCGCACCCAGGGCCAGTAATGGTCGGCGTCGCCGCCCCAGTCGGCGCGGCCCACGCCCACCGGCACCACGCCCAGCGCCAGCGCCAAGTCGTCGGCGCCCAGGCCCAGGGTGACGACGCGCCGGGGCGGGGCCTTGATGACCGCCTTGCCGAGCGCACTGTCCAGCGTCACCGGAAAACCGCTGGCCGGCGTGTCAGCGCCGTCGCGCGGCGCGGGGTTGGCCGCGCTCGTTGCCGCGGTGGGCGCCGGCGCGGCAGCGGGCGGCACGGGGCGGTCGCAGGCCGACAGGGTCCAGGCCATGGCCAACGCCGCCGCGCCCAGGCTAGCGCGGCGCCGCCAGGACACCGCGATGAGTCGATGCAGACGCATTGTGCCGGGGAACTCCTTTCCGGGTTGTCTGCCGCCGCTTCAGTACTGCGCGCGCAGCGTCAGCATGACGTTGCGCGGCGCGCCATACCAGCCCTGGCTGTAGAAGCCGATCTGGTCGTAGTACTTGCGGTCGAAGACGTTGTTCAGGTTGAGCGTGGCCGAGACCTGCTTGCTGAAGTCGAAGCGGGCCATCAGGTTGACCAGCGCGTAGCTACCTTGTTCCACGTCCACGTTGCCGCGCGGGCTGGCGGCGGAGCGGTAGATGCGGCTTTGCCAGTCGACGCCGCCGCCCACGGTCAGGCGGTGCAGATCGCCCGGCAGGCGGTAGGTGGTGTAGACCTTGAACAGGCTGCGCGGATGGCTGGTGTTGATCGGCTTGCCGTCGGCGTCCTTGGCGGTGAAGTGGGTGTAGCTGGCGCCGATGTTCCAGCCTGGCGTGAGTTGCCCGCTGGTTTCCAGTTCGAAGCCCTCGACCTTGGCGCCGGAAACGGCGCGGTAGGCCTGGGTGCCGGGCATGCCGATGACGGATTGCCCGGGGATCGCCTGCGCGAGGTTGTTCTGGCGGGTCTGGTACAGCGACGCGGAGGCGTTCAGCAAGCCGTCCAGGTAGGCCGCCTTCAAGCCGATCTCATAGCTCTTGCCGTCGATCGGCGGCAGGATAGAGCCGCTGGGCGAGCGCGCATTCTGCGGCTGGAAGATCTCCGTGTAGCTGGCGTACGCAGTGTAGGTGCTGTTGATGTCGTACAGCAGGCCGGCGTAGGGCGTGAACTGGTCGTTGATCTTGTACTGGCGCTTGGTGCCGAAGTAGGTCTGGTTGGTTTCCCAATTGCTCCAGCGCCCGCCCAGGATCAGGTGCAGGGGATCGGCCAGGGAGAAACGGCCCACCGCGTAGGCGCCGGTCTGCTTGACGCGCATGTCGTCGGCGGGCGTCTTGTTGGCGGCCCAGGTGGGTTCGGCGATATGATCCTGGCGCCAGTCGAAGAAGCTGCCGATGGCCGGCTTGGCGCCGGTCTGCAGGTATTGGCCGATGTTGCTGTGGTCGTTGACGCTCATCCAGCCCAGCGCCAGTTCGTGCTTGCGGCCGAACAACTGGAACGGGCCCGACACGGTCAGGTGGATGTCGTCGCGCGAACGGTCGCCGTCGTAGTTGTTGTAAGCGCTGCTCATGCCCGCGCCGGTGACGCGGTCGGGGTAGCCGCCGCGGAACAGTTGCTTCATGCGGTAGTCGCCATCGTTGTGGCTGTAGGCGGCGCGCACCTTCCAGTCGTTGGCGAAGCGATGCGTCAGGTCGACGAAGGTGGTGGTGGACTCGGTGTCGATGCGGGCCCAGCGGGTATTGTTGGCCACCGAGCGGTTGAAGTCGGTGCGCGAGCCGTCGCTGTAGAACAGCGGAAAGCCGCTGCCGAAGCCGTTGCTCTGGTTGCGGGAATACTCGATGCCGGCGGTCAGCACCGTGTCCGGCGTGAGGTCGGCGCTGATAACCCCATAGAAGGTGCGCTTGCGCGAATCCAGGAAGGTCACGTAGCTGTCGCCCTGGTCATAGGCGGCGACGAAGCGCGAGCGGATGCGGCCGCCTTCGGTGACCGGCACCGACAGGTCCAGGTTGCCGCCGACCTGGTTCCAGCTGCCGGCGCTGGCGCTGCCGGACAAGGCGAATTCGCGCAGCGGCTTCTTGCGGATGAAGTTGACGGCGGCCGACGGATTGCCTGAACCGGTCATCAGGCCGGTGGCGCCGCGCACGATCTCGACGCGGTCGTAGATGGCCGAGTCGATGTCGGTGGCGCCGTAGTTCCACAGGCTGAGGATGGGCGAGTTCAGGCCGTCGAACTGGAAGTTGTCGATATCGAAGCCGCGCGACGAGAACGCAAAGCGGTTGCTGTCGTTGCGCGAGACCGAGATGCCGGGCGCGCTGGCCAGGATCGCGCCGGTGTCGCGCAGGCCCTGGTCCTCGATCTGCTGGCGCGTCACCACGCTGACGGACTGTGGCGTCTCGCGCGGCGACAGCGTCAGGCCGGTGGCCGTGTTCATGGCATCGGTGGTGTAGGAATGGGTGCCTTCGGTGGTGCCCGGGATGCCGGCGCCGCTGACGGTGACGGCGGGCAGTTGCGTGACATCGTCGGCATCAGGGGTGGTGGCGCGCTGGGCGCTGGCTTGCTGGTGGGCGAGGGCGGAGCAGAACAGGGCCGTCTGAATCGCGCGAACAAGAGGACGCAACCGACGCGGACGCGCGGCGGGCGGGGGCAGTACGAACGGCATGAGGACAAGCTCCGGCTGAAAAATTTGGTAATGAGAATTATTGATTTTTACCGTTGTGCTGATGTATGCCGGACGACGCGATGCATATGGAGAATGCCGCTGGCCCGGTGTGCCGCCGCGCGAATGTGCCCGCTCCAAACCCGCGGGACGGCACCCTAGCCCAGGCCGGCCTCGGTCTTGGCCACGGGAGCGCCGCTGCGGTGCAGCCAGGCCCAGCCGATGGCGCTGGCGGCCACGCAGGCCAGCATGGCGGCCGCCAGCCGCAGCGGCTGGCCATACACCAGCGGCACGCCCCAGCCGCTGGCCACGGAAAATGCCAGCATCTGCAGGAAGCCCAGCACGGACGCGGCGGTGCCCGACAAGTCCGGCACATGCCCCAGGATGCGCAATGTCATGGCCGGCACGCCCATGGCCAGGCCGCAGGTGTACAGGCCGGGCAGCAGCACCGCCCAGGGCAGGCGCGGCGGCTCGGCGGCGGCCATGTACAGCACATAAGCCAGGCAACTGCCCGCCATCAGCAGATAGGCCAAGCGCGTGATGCGCCCGTCCGACCAATGGCCGGCCTTGCGCGCCGCCAGCAGCGCGCCGGCCATGGCGCCGGCCACCAGCGGCACGAACAGATAGGCGAAATCGGTTTCCGGCAATCCCAGGACGTTGACGATGAAATCGGGCGCCGCCCCGATCAGGAACCCCTGGGCCGCGAACAGCAGGCTGAACGCCGCGCCCAGCGCGGCATAGCGCCGGTTGCCCAGCACGCGCGCATAGTTGCCGCCCAGCGTGCGCCAGGCCAGCGGCTGGCGCCGCGCGGGCGGCAGCGTTTCGGGCAGGCGCCGCGCGCACAGCAGCCAGGCGGCGCCGGCCAGCGCGGTCAGCAGCAGGAACACGGATCGCCAACCCTGGTGCGCGGCCAGGTAGCCGCCCAGGATCGGCGCCAGCGCCGGCGACAGGTTGAACACCAGGATCAGGTAGGACATGGCGCGGCGCGCCACCGCGCCGTCGTAGCAGTCGCGGATGATGGCCTGTCCGACCACGATGCCGGCGCCGGCCGACAGGCCCTGCACCGCGCGCCCGGCCAGCAGCCAGCCGAAGTTCGGCGCCAGCGCCGCCATCAGCGCGCCGGCGACGTACACCCCCAGCGCCGTGAGCACGACGCGGCGCCGCCCCAGCGAGTCGGACAGCGTGCCATGCAGCAGCAGCATGGAGGCATAGCACGCCATGTACACGCCCAGCGTCAGTTGTACGGTTTCCTGCGGAACGGCGAATTCCCGGCCCAGCGCCCCGAATGCGGGCAGGTAGGCGTCGATGGTGGCGGGGGCGACACAGGACAGCAGGCCCAGCATCAGCACCATGACGGGAAAGGAAGGCAGGGGTTCGCGGCGTGACACGACGGCATCCATGGCAGGGGCTTCCCGGGCTGGGAAGCGCTGTCGCATGGTCGCCTGGCATGGCGGGTTGCAGGAATGGAGAACGCCGCGAGAGCAATGGGCGCCGCCGGAAGCCGTGCACGGCCGGCGCTCAGTTCAGTTCGCTGGGCGCGATGCCGTAGCGTTCGCGGAACGCCGTGGCGAAGTTGGTGGCGTGGCGGTAGCCGACGAAGTGCGCGGCCTGCTGCACGCTGCATCCCTGGGCCAGCTGTTCGCGCGCCACCTCCAGGCGGCGCTCGCGCAGCCAGCTGAAGACCGAGCGCTGGTAGGCGGCCTGGAACTTGGCGCGCAGCGTGCTGGGGCTCATGCAGGCCAGCCGCGCCAGGTCGTCCAGCGTATGTTCCTCGCCGGGCGCGTTGTACAGGCGTTCGCGCACCCGTTCCAGCAACTGGCGATCGCGCTCGGAAACGGTGTTGTCGGCCGGCGCGCGCTGTTCCAGCGTGGCCAGGGCGTGCGCCAGCAACTGCGTGGCCACGCCTTCGCGCAGCATGGCCTGCAGCGGGCCGTCCCAGCCGCAATCGAGCAGGTGTTCGATGGCCTGCAGCAGATGGCCCTGCACCTGCCAGCGGCGCAGCCGCAGCGACGGCGAACGCAGCGCCTTCCAGATCAGCTCGCTGGCCGGGTCGTCGCCCGCGCCATCCGGGTCGGACAGCGACAGGTTGACGCTGCGCAGGCGCTGGCCGGGCGCGTGGATGCCGGTCATGGCGACGGTGTCGCCGTACAGCGCGCTGACGCCGCTGTGCGCGGCCAGCCTGACGTCGTCATGGCGATCGATGCGGGTCTGGGCGTTGCCCTGCAGCATGACGATGGCCGAAAAACGCGGCGACATCATCGAGGTGGCTTCGTAGTGCTGGTGCACGCGCACGTCGGACAGCACCAGTGTCAGGCCGGGGCGGATCGCGTGGGTCTCGACCCGGCCTTCGGCGATGCAGAGGGTTTCCGGGTCGCCGCGCCGCGCCCCGTCCACTTGGGGCAGGCGGTACCGGAAACCGCTCTGGCTGCCCATGCGGTTGAAGTCGGCGACGGTGAATTGGGCGGGGGAGGGTGATGGGTTCAAGATCGTCACTCGCGTTACGGGATGAGCCCCTAAGATGGCCGTTCACAAGCCATTCGATGTGAGAATGAGAATAACATATGTTCGCATTGTTGCAGCTATTCTCACCCATGCGGCACCATTTTTTGGCGCCATGCCCACTTCCCCCGACACCCGCCTCAAGGCGCCGCGCAATCGCCCAGCTCGTCTCCCATGATGTCGCGATACCACTCGTGGAAATGCTGCATGCCGTCCTCCATCGGCGATTGGTAGGGGCCGCTTTCGGAAGTGCCGCGGCGCAGCAGCGCCAGCCGGCCGGCGTCCATGCGTTCGCCGATCTCGTCATCCTCGACCGCCGTCTCCATGTAGGCCGCGCGCTGCGCCTCGACGAATTCGCGTTCGAACAGCGCGATCTCCTCCGGGTAGTAGAACTCGGCGATGTTGATGGTTTCCTGCGGACTCTTGGGGTACAGCGTGGAAAGCACCAGCACGTGCGGGTACAGCTCGATCATGTGGGTGGGGAAGTAGGTCACCCAGATCGCGCCGAACTCGGGCGCCGAGCCGTCGCGATAGCGCATCAGCGTGTCGTGCCAGTCGCGGTAGACGTCGGAGCCGGGCTTTTCCAGCGAATCGTGCACGCCCACGCGCTGAAGGCTGTGCCGGCGGCCGAATTCCCAGCTCAGGTCGTCGCAGGTGACGAAGCGCCCCAGCCCGGGATGGAACGGCCCGACGTGATAGTCCTCCAGGTAGACCTCGATGAAGGTCTTCCAGTTGTAGTTGCACTGGTGCACCTCGACGTGATCCAGCACGTAGTCGGAGAAATCGAATTCCGGCCGCTCGAACAGGTGGCCCAGGTCGACGCGCGGGTCGCGCGGGCCCTCGAACAGCAGGCCATGGCAGTTCTTCAAGGGGAAGCGCGGCAGATTCAGGCACGGCGTGCTGGGGAACTGCGGCGCGCCCAGGATCTGGCCGCGGTTGTCGTAGGTCCAGCGATGCAGCGGGCAGACGATGTTGCCGCCGCTGGCCGACAGGTTGCCGGCGGGGTTGCCGGGGCCGGTGACCGCGCCGGTCTCGCCGCCCAGGATCAACGCCTGCCGGTGGCGGCAGACGTTCGAGACCAGCTCGACGCCCTGGGCGTTGCGCACCAGCACGCGGCCGCCGTCCTCGTGCGGCAGGCGGCGCCAGTCGCCCGGCTCGGGCACGCCTTTCTCGTGGCCCACGTACAGTGCCGATTGCTTGAATATCCGTTCCTGTTCGCGGGCGAACAGGGCTTCGTCGAAATAGGCCCGAACGTGCAGCGGGCTCAACGCCTCGCGCACATGCTCAAGGCGGCCAATGTCCGTCATTTCCGACTCCTTGTGCCGTCATGCAAGGCCCGGCCGCCCTCAGGCGGGCACGGCGCTCTCGGCGTCGATCCGGGTCATGCGTTCGGCAAGATCCAATTTGGGGCAGGTGCTGCAGTAGTCGCCGTCGCGCTTGCGGAAGTAATGGCAGCAGACCTGCCGGTCCACGGTGATAACTGGCAGGTCCGCGCGCCGCCATGTCAGATAGCCGCTGCGTCCGGGCACGCCCAGCAGGTCCATCCAGGCGACGGCCTGCCGCTGGGCCCAGGCATTGGCGGCGTCGCCGTCGTCATGGCGCGCCGCCAGCAGGGCATACAGCACGCAATCGGCCTGCATGCTTTCGGCGGCGCGCGGGCTGACCCGCAGCACCTGGGTCAATTCGCGGTAGAAAGTGGCGCAGATATTGCGCAGTTGCGCGGCGGCGGCCTGCATGCGTTCGCGCAGGCCGGCGCGCAAGGGGGCATGGCGCTCCAGGGTGTAGCCGATGATGAAGCCGTCGTCCGGCACCGGCTGGGTCATGCGGGACAGGTCCGGCACGATTTCGCTGCGGTGCGCGGCGATCACGCTCAGGTAGACGGGCTGCCAGATCAGCAGCCCCCAGCAGCGCAAAGCCAGGTAGTGCGGCCCGGCCTCCGGATGGCGCTGCTCCCAGACATCGCGCAACCGCGCGATGGCCTGGGTGTTGTCGGCGCCCGGGCGGATGCCCGGGCCGGCCGCCGCCACCTGGCCCGACAGCCCGGGCACCAGGCGGCCGGTCAGCGCCAGCAGGTCGTCCAGGTCGTGGCTCACGCAAGCGCCCGCGCGGTGTCGGCCTGGCCCTGGCCCAGCCATTGCGGCCGGTAGCGGGCGATCGGGTTGGCCAGGTTGGGCGCCATCTGGAAGCTGCCGATGGGGTCGGCCAGGTTGACCATCTGCAGGTTGTTGGCCAGTTGCAGGCGGTTCAGGCACGAATGGATCATCTCGGGGGCGAACAGGTCGTACTGGCGGTATTTCTCCATCCGTTCCGGATGCGCCTCCTGGTAGGCGGTGATGCGGCCGGCCACCAGTTGCCAGAAGGCGTCCTCGTCCATCACGCCGTAGTCGGCCAGCACCTGCGCCAAGTGACGGAAGTAGCCCTCGAACACATCGACGAAGATGGTCAGCAGCTTGTATTCCTCGGGCACGTCGGCGGCCAGGCGGCGGGCGTTCTCGGGCAGGGCGGCGTTCGGGTTGAGGATCGACGATTCCTCGGCGATGTCCTTCATGAAGGCGCGCACCGGCACGTGGTCCTCGACCACCAGGATGACGTTCTCGCCGTGCGGCATGAACACCAGGTCGTGGGCGTAGAAGCAATGCACCAGCGGCGTGAGATAGGCGTCGACGTAGCGCTCCAGCCACGCGGCGGCGTCCAGGCCCGAGGCGCGGATCAGTTCCGGTAGCAGCGCGCCGCCCTGCGGATCGACGTGCAGCAGCGCCGCCATGGTCATCAGGCGCTGGTTGGCGCCGATCAGGGCGGTCGGGTTCTCGCGCCACAGCGCCGAGAACATCTTCTTGTAGGGCGTGTCGACCGAGATGGCCGCTTCGTAGTAGTAGTTGCGGAATCCCAGCGAGGCCGCTTCGCGCAGGATGGTGAAGCCGTTCTGGCGCAGCCACGGGTCGGCCGAGATCAGTCCGTGCAGGTACTCGTTGATGGCCGGGGTGCCGGACATGTAGTACGGCGACAGGCCGCGCATGAAGCCCATGTTCAGGATCGACAGCGAGGTCTTGACGTAGTGCTTGCCGGGCTGGCTGATGTTGTAGAAGGTGCGGATCGACTGCTGTGCCAGGTAATCGTCGTCGCCATAGCCCAGGCACACGATCTTGCGCGTGGCCACGTAGGGGGCGAACGCCAGCGACAGCTTGTTGAACCACTGCCACGGATGCGAGGGCATGAAGTAGTAGTCGGCCGGGTCCAGCCCCTGATCGCGCAGGGTCTGGGTGTGGCGGGCGACGGTGTCCGCGCCCAGTTCGTCGCGCAGCAGGCTGTCGTAGTCCATGGTCGACAGGCAGGCGAAGTGGGCATTGTCCTTGTGCACCGCCAGCCACATCACGCGGATCGGGCTGGCGCATTCCGGGGCGTAGACGTGGTAGTCCTCGGCGTCGAAACCCAGGCGGCCATTGTTGGCGACGAAGCTGGGATGGCCTTCGATCATCGAGGTCTCGATGGTCTGGTAATCGGCCAGCGCCAATTCGGCGGCCGAGGGCGCGGCGCGGGTGTGCTTGTAGGCGCTGCCGTGCAGCGTGCTGGTGATCTCGTCCAGGTAGATCGGCAGGCGGTCCTCGGGCATGCCGAGCTTGTCGCGGATCTCGATGACGAACTGCAGCGCGTCCAGCGGCGCGGGCGTGCCGGCCATGGTCTTGCTGATGGATTCGGGCGGGATGCGCCAGTGGCGCATGGCCATCAGTTGCGCGTCGAACTGGTATTCGGCATGGCCGTCGGCCAGCACCAGGCGGTAGCGGTCGAAGCCTGGCGCCTCGGCCGGGCCGAGCCGCTCGGGCTCCAGCAGCCACTCATGGGCATATTCCGAGATGGCCTTCTTCACCAACAGGCGGTTCACTTTGTCCCAGACCTCGGGCGCGAGGTGGCTGGCGATCTGGGCGGGATGGGGCTGGGTGCTCATAGGGAAGACTCCTGGAGTTGGGCCTGTTCAAACTGCTGCCGGCTGCAGAAGGCGATGCTGGCGGTCTTCTCGCGAAAACGCGCCTGGCCGGCATAGACAAAACCCATGGCCAGGTTGAGCGCATGGATCTTGCTGTTGTTGCTGTCGGGTTCCACCACCACGCGCCGGGCCTGGAGGCGGTCGAACATGAAGCGCATCACGAAGGCCAGCACGTTGCGGCTGAAGTTCGGGATGCGCACGCGCGGCGGGCCGATGAAGATGTGCATGCCGAGGTCGCCGGGGCGCACCGGGTAGTGCTCGCCAACCTGGTCGTGGGCAGGGTCGTAGCATTCCACCAGGAAGGCCGGGCGGCCGTCGTGGCTGCCGAGCCAGGCGCCGGCATGGCCGCTGTCGACCAGGGCCTCGTAGAAGTCGCGCACCTGCGCTTCGGTGAAGGTCTGCATCGACCAGAAGCGCGCGTAGTCCATCGCGAACCACTGGCGCAGCAGGGCGGCATCGCCGGCGGGATCGAGCGGGCGCAGCGCCAGGCCCGCGCCCTCGTCGTAGTGGCTGCGCGCCTGGCGGTCGATCTCGCCCAGGAAGGCGGCGGTCATGGTGATCATGGCGGGCTCCCTGGAACTCAGACCGAGGCGGCGCGATGGCCGTCCAGCATGGGCATCAATTCCGGCGCCACGCCGCCGCGGCACGCCGACGCGGGTTGTCCCGCGCGATGCGCCAGCACGCCGCTGGCCGGCGGGCGGAAGTCCTGCAGCGCGGTGCGCGGCTCGATGGCGTAGTGCTCGTGGCCGGTCAGTTCGCGCAGGATCTGCGAATTGCGGTAGCAGCAGAAGCCCAGGTCGGGATTGGTGACGCCATGGCTGAGCAGGCCGCTGTTCTGCACGAAGATCTCGTTGCCGCCGTGGTCGATGGTGTAGTTGCGGGCGATCTGGTAGTTGCCGTCATCGGCCCAGGCGATGCGGTCGTGGATCGGATTGACGCAAGCGGGGATGCTGCGGGCGTAGCCGGTGGCCAGCACCAGGCCGTCGGCCGCGTGCGAGAACACCTGCCCGGTGTCGACGTGGCGGAACTCCAGGTGGTAGCGGGCGGCGTGGCGGTCGTAACGGCTGGCGCGCAGTTCGGCATTGGTCAGCAGCGTGTAGCGGCGGTCGCCGTTGTGGATCTTTTCGTCCAGCAGGTCGTAGATCTGGTTGATCAGCGAGGCGTTGATGCCCTTGTACAGGCTGCTCTGCTCGGCCAGGATCTGGCGGCGGCGGTCTTCGGGCAGGTCGTAGAAGTAGTTGGTGTAGTCCGGCGAGATCAGCTCCAGCGTGAGCTTGGTGTTCTCCATCTGGAAAAAGCGCGGCGAACGCGTGATCCAGGTCAGGCTGTAGTCGTGTTCGTCGCTGTCGCGCAGCAGGTCGTGGAACACCTCGGCCGCGCTCTGGCCGCTGCCGACGATGGTGATCGAGGCGCGCCGCTGCAGTTGCGCCTTGTGCCGCAGGTATTCGGCGCTGTGGATGTAGGGCGCCTCGCGCCGGTCGCAGCAGGCAGGCAGCGCCGGCTGCGACCCCAGGCCCAGCACCAGCTTGCGGCAGCGGACCATGAAGCGTTCGCCATTGACGCTGTGCTGGCCGGTGACCAGGTAGGTGTTGGTCTCGGGGTCGTGCAGCACGCTCTGCACGTCGCTGTTGAAGCGCAGGTTGGGCAGGCGCGCGGCCACCCATTTGCAGTAGCGGTTGTACTCGGCACGCGTGAGGTAATGGTTCTCGCGCATGTAGTACGAATAGATGCGGCCGGTCTGCTTGCAGTAGTTCAGGTAGCTGTATTCGCTGCGCGGATCGGCCAGGCTGACCAGGTCCGCCAGGAACGGGTTCTGCAGGGTGGAGGCCTCGATCAGCATGCCGGGGTGCCAGTCGAATCCGGGCTTCTTGTCGAGGAAGAGGGCGCGTACGCCGGGCAGCGGTGCCGACAGGCAGGCCAGGCTGAGATTGAAGGGGCCTAGGCCGATCGCGACGAAGTCATGGATTTCACGGTTCATGAGGGTGACGCCTTTTGCTGAGTCTCTCGTTGCACGGGCGGCGCCCGGAATGGGCACCGCGGGACAGGGCCGGCCGTGGCGCCTAATCAGGCGGAACGGGACGCGACTGGCGGGCCTGCCTGTCGGTCCACTGCAGCAGCAAAGGATTTCCAGCGCCGGTATTGCATGAATCGAACATCGTTGTTGGTATGATTTTCATTTGCAATATGGGAACTCTAGCAAATGGTTTTTTGGCGTGATGCTTCGTCGCGCCTACCCAGGCGGCGCTCATATGCAGGGTGGCGAAGGGCATAGGGACATGGCCGCCGCGCATAAGCTCATGCGCCAGCGCGGGAATCGGCCGGCGCGCGGCGCATACCCGAGGGGCGCGCGGGTTATGCTTGCCGCCATGTCACAGAAACCTCCCGTGCTCAGGTTGCGCGGCGTCTACAGCGAACGCCTGGCGCCTGTCAGCCTGGACCTGGCGGCGGGCGAATGCGCCGCCATCACCGGCCCCTCGGGGTCGGGCAAATCGCTGCTGCTGCGCCAGGTGGCAGACCTCGATCCTGGCCATGGCGAAGTGGAACTGGACGGCGCGCCGCGTTCGGGCATGCGCGGCCATGCCTGGCGTCGCCAGGTGATCTACTGTCAGGCCGAGGCCGGCTGGTGGGACGACTACCTCGCGCCGCATTTCAATGACCGCGGGCAGGCCGCCGAACTTTTGCGGCGCCTGGGCCTGGCGCCAGAAAAAATGGATGCGCTGGTGCAGGAGCTTTCCACCGGCGAACGGCAGCGCGCCGCCCTGGCGCGAGCCCTGGCGCTGGCGCCGCGGGTCCTGCTGCTGGACGAGCCCACGGCGGCGCTGGATCCCGAAGCCACCGCGCGCGTCGAAGCCGAATTGCGCCGCTACCTGGAGGGCGACACGGCCATCCTCATGGTCACCCACAACCTGGAGCAGGCGCGGCGCATGGGGCGGCGCGGCTGGCGCATGGAGCAGGGCAGGCTGGAGCCGCAATGGACGTGATCAAACTGCAGGCGCCGGACCTGGTCATCGCCTCCTTGTTGGTGCTGCTGTCGGCGGGCATCTCATTCGCCCTGCGCTTGAATCTGCAGCGCCAGGTGCTTTGGGCGGCATTGCGCACCGTGGTGCAGTTGCTGCTGGTCGGCCATATCCTGCGCATCGTGTTCGCGCATGCGGCGCCCTGGCTGACCGCGCTGGTGGTGGCGGTGATGATGGCGCTGGCGGCGCGTGAGGTCGCGGCCCGGCCCAAGGGGCGGCTCAGCGGCCACGGCAACGGGCATGTGGGCACGATGGCGGTGGTGGCCACCACGGTGGTGACGGCGCTGTTCGTGTTGAGCACCGCGCTGCGGCCCGAACCCTGGTATGACCCGCGCTACACCATCGCGCTGGTCGGCATCGTGCTCGGCAGCGTGCTGAACGCGGCCAGCCTGGCGCTGGATGGGGTGCTGTCGGGGGTGCGGCGCGACCGGCTGGCGATCGAGGCGCGCCTGTCGCTGGGCGCCACCGCGCACCAGGCCTTCGCGGCGCTGCTGCGCGAATCGGTGCGGCGCGGCATTGTGCCCAGCATCAACCAGATGTCGGCGGCCGGCATCATCACGCTGCCCGGCATCATGACCGGCCAGATCATTGCCGGCATGGATCCGATCGACGCGGCCAAGTACCAGATCCTGCTGATGTTCCTGCTGTGCGGCGCCAGCGGCATGGCCGCCATGGGGGCGGCCTACGGCGCCATGCGGCGCCTGACGGACGAACGCGGCCGCCTGCGGCTCGATCGACTGATAGCGCAGCGCTGACGCGCCGTGCGGCCAAATTTGATGAAATCTCGACGGTGTCTGCCGCATACTTGCGCCCCTCCATGTAAAGAAAAGGCCGGCGCCACCGGCCATAGAAGAAGGGCGGGATCCGTATGAGCATTACCGAGATGTTTGCTTGGCTGACCAGCGAGCAGGGCCTGATGGCGCTGCTGGCGCAGAACTGGGTGCTGGGCACCTGTATCATCGCCGCCATCGTGTTTATCGAGACCGGCCTGGTGGTGATGCCGTTCCTGCCGGGCGATTCGTTGCTGTTCGCCGCCGGCGCATTCCTGGGCCTGGCGGGCATCGATCCGCTGGTGTCGCTGGCGGCCATCACGGCCGCCGCCATTGCCGGCGACGCGCTCAACTATGCCATCGCCTCGTCCCGCTGGGGGCAGAAGCTCGCCCACAGCCGCTGGGTCAAACGCGAACACCTTGAGCGGGCGCGCGCCTATTTCGCGCGCTATGGCGCCATGACCATCACGGTGGCGCGCTTCGTGCCCATCGTGCGCACGCTGGCGCCGTTCGTGGCCGGGCTGTCGCAGATGCCGCGCCGCACGTTCTTCATCTACAACGTGGTCGGCGCCATTGCCTGGTGCGGCTCGATGCTGCTGGCCGGCTACTGGCTCGGCTCGATCGCCTGGGTGCGCGCCAACCTGCACTGGGTGTCGGTCATCATCATCGGGCTGTCGCTGATTCCGGTGGCGCTGCAATGGCTGCAGATCCGCCGCGCGCGGCGAGTCTCGCAAGCCTAGCGGCCGCGAGGCACGGCGGGTTGCTGGCGACAAGGGCCGGCCACGACGATAAAGCAAGAAAAAAGCCGGCGGCTCCGTGAGGAACCGCCGGCCTTGGCGCGACCGGGCCGGCTGGCCCGGCGGCGTGATGGGGTTTAGCCGATGCTGGCCAGCACCTGGTTCAGCGTGGCGCTGGGGCGCATGGCGCGGCTGGCCTTGTCTTCGTTCGGCTGGTAGTAGCCGCCGATGTCGACCGGCTTGCCCTGGGCGGCCTTTAGCTCTTCCAGGATCTTGGCTTCGCCTTGCGCGAATGCGGCCGCGGCCGGGGCGAACAGCGCGGCCAGCGCGCGGTCGTCGGTCTGCTCGGCCAGGGCCTGGGCCCAGTACATCGCCAGATAGAAGTGGCTGCCGCGGTTGTCCAGGCCGCCGACCTTGCGGTCGGGCGACTTGTTCTCGTCCAGGAACTTGGCGGTGGCCAGGTCCAGCGTCTTGCCCAGCACCAGGGCGCGGGCGTTGTCGTAGGCGCGGCCGAGGTGATCCAGCGATGCGGCCAGGGCCATGAACTCGCCCAGCGAATCCCAGCGCAGGAAGCCTTCTTCCAGGAACTGCTGCACGTGCTTGGGCGCCGAACCGCCGGCGCCGGTTTCGAACAGGCCGCCGCCGGCGACCAGCGGCACGATCGAGAGCATCTTGGCGCTGGTGCCCAGTTCCATGATGGGGAACAGGTCGGTCAGGTAGTCGCGCAGCACGTTGCCGGTGACGGAGATGGTGTCCAGGCCTTCGCGGATGCGCTTGAGCGAGAACTTGGTGGCCTCGACCGGGGCCAGGATGCGCAGATCCAGGCCGCTGGTGTCGTGGTCGTTCAGGTACTGCTTGACCTTGGCGATGACCTGGGCGTCGTGGGCGCGCTTTTCGTCCAGCCAGAACACGGCCGGCGTCTGGCTGACGCGGGCGCGGGTGACGGCCAGCTTGACCCAGTCCTGGATGGCGGCGTCCTTGGTCTGGCACATGCGCCAGAGGTCGCCGGCCTCGACGGCCTGCTCCAGCAGCACCTTGCCCGAGGCGTCGGTGACGCGCACGGTGCCGGTGGCGGGGACCACGAAAGTCTTGTTGTGCGAGCCGTATTCCTCGGCGGCCTGGGCCATCAGGCCGACGTTGGGCACGCTGCCCATCGTGACCGGATTGAAGGCGCCGTGCTGCTTGCAGTCGTCGATGACGGCCTGGTAGACGCCGGCGTAGCAGCGGTCGGGGATGACGGCCTTGGCGTCCTGCAGCTTGCCTTCGGCGTTCCACATCTTGCCCGAGTCGCGGATCATGGCGGGCATGGAGGCGTCGACGATGACGTCGCTGGGCACGTGCAGGTTGGTGATGCCCTTGTCGGAGTTCACCATGGCCAGCTGCGGCAGCGTCTTGTAGGCGGCGTCGATGTCGGCGGTGATCGCGGCCTGCTGGTCGGCGGGCAGCGATTGGATCTTGGCGTACAGGTCGCCGATGCCATTGTTGGGATCGAAGCCGGCCTGCTTGAGGACGGCGGCGTGCTTGGCCAGCACGTCCTTGTAGAACACGGACACCACGTGGCCGAAGATGACCGGGTCGGAGACCTTCATCATGGTGGCCTTCAGGTGCACCGAGAACAGCACGCCCTGGGCGCGCGCGTCGTCGATCTGGGCCTGCAGGAAGGTCTTGAGCTTGGCGGTCGACAGCACGGCGGCGTCGATGATCTCGCCGGCCTTGACCGGGGTCTTTTCCTTCAGCACGGTCTTGGCGCCGTCGGCGGCGGTCAGTTCGATCTTGACGTCGCCGGCCTCGGCGATCAGGGCCGACTTTTCGGTGCCGTAGAAGTCGCCGCTGTCCATGTGCGCCACATGCGACTTGGAATCAGCCGTCCAGGCGCCCATCTTGTGCGGGTGCTTGCGGGCGTAGTTCTTGACTGACAGCGGGGCGCGGCGGTCGGAGTTGCCTTCGCGTAGCACGGGGTTGACGGCGCTGCCCTTGACCTTGTCGTAGCGCGCCTTGACGTCGCGCTCGGTGTCGTTGGCCGGGGCGTCAGGGTAGTCGGGCAGCTTGTAGCCCTGGTCCTGCAGTTCCTTGATGGCGGCCTTGAGCTGCGGCATCGAGGCGCTGATGTTCGGCAACTTGATGATGTTGGCTTCGGGCTGGACCGCCAGGGCGCCCAGCTCGGACAGGGCATCGCCCAGCTTCTGGCTGTCGTCGAGGTAGTCGGGGAACAGGGCGATGATGCGGCCCGCCAGGGAGATGTCGCGGGTTTCAACCGTAATGCCAGCGGACTTCGCGAAGGTCTGGACGATCGGCAGCAGGGAACGGGTTGCAAGCGCCGGAGCTTCGTCGGTGAGGGTGTAGATAATCTTCGGAGTAAGAGACATGATCCTTGAATCTGTTCGGCGGTGGCGCTAGGCGCAAACCCGAACATGCTATGCGGCGTCAGCCGGTAGATGTTGTCGAGAGTGGGTTCGTATGGGCTGACCCGGGCAGGCCCCGATCGGCTCAACATGGCGCCGCCCGTCCTTTATTTGCCGGTCCAACTGCCCGACCGCCTGGAAGGTGCGACTGCCACGAACCAAACATTGTAATACCGCGCCCCGCCTGGCGGGCGCGGAAATGGGCGCCAATCGTCCAAGGCCTGGGGGCAGGGCAGGAAAAGCCGGCGTTATTGCGCCCAGGAATGGCGCCAAATAGAGCTATCCTGCTGGCTTCGGGCGGCAAGTTATGGCTAAATTCGCCATCCGTCCGCGTCGTGGCGCGGGCGGAAGAGTGAACGGGGCGCAGGATGACGATCGACGTTGCACAGCCCCGTTGCGGGGAGACGCAATGCGGTTTGGCAATCTGTTGTTTGACCCGAAGTTCCGTTACGCCAGCCGTACCGATGGCCAGACGATCCACTTCACGCCGGTGGAAAGTGCGGCGCTGGCTTTGTTGGCCGGGCACGTCGGCCAGATCCTGCCGCGCCAGCGCCTGCTGGACGCGACCCAGCGTGGCGAGGCCGACGCGCTCGAGCGCAGCGTCGACCTGCTGATCAACCGCCTACGTGGCAAGCTGGGCGATTCGGCGCGCGCGCCGCGCTTCATCGCCACCAGCTATGGCGAAGGCTATAGCTGGATCGCCGCGCCCGAAGCGGAACCCGGCGGCGATGTCTACGTCGCCATCGGCCCGGCCGCCGGCCCCGAGGCGTTGCGGACCGAACCGCGGGTCAAGGCCTTCCTGGTGGACCTGGCCGGCGCCCTGCGGGCGCGCCTGCCGAGCGAGCGTGGCGTCAGCCTGCTGTCGCTGGCGGCCGCCAGCGAGGCCCAGGCGCCGTTCCGCGTCGAAGTCGGCCTGCGCCAGGACGAGGCCGGCGTGCATTGCGCCGTGGTCCTGCGCGAGTCCGCCAGCGGCGCGGCGCTGCGGGCAGAGCGCTGGACCATCGCGCCGGCCGACGAGACCTTGGTCGGACGCACCGCCGCGACCGCCTTCGCCGCTTCGATCAAGAGCGAGATCTGGCGCAGCCTGGCGCGCGCCCGGGGCGATGCCGGCCCCACCGACGAACCCATCGAACTGCGCCTGCACCGCGTCGCGCTGTTGCTGTCGCGCAGCCCGCAAAGCTGGCTGGAGTCCGAAGCCGAGCTGGAAAAACTGCGCGGCGAACGTCCGGACGACCCGCAGACCGCGCTGATGTGGGCCTCGCACCTGTATGCGCGGCTGGTGCTGGATCTGTCCAGCGACCCGGGTGTGCTGGAGCCGCAGATCGAGGCGCTGGTGTTCCAGGCCTTGCCGCATGTGCGTGGCGATCCAATGCTGGAACTGGCCGCGGCCAAGCTGCTGTGCTTTGTCAGCCACGACCACCTGGCGCTGGCCGAGGCGCTGGCCGAGGATGCGTTCGCTCGCAGTACCGCATTTGCCTCCGCCTTCGCGGTGCTGGGCCAGTTGCGCCTGAACCAGGGCCGCCTGCGCGAGGCCATCGCGCATTTCGACCAGGGCATCGAACTGGCCGAGACGGATTCGGAATTCCAGGTGTTCCTGATGGTGCTCAAGTGCACCACGCTGCTGGCGCTGGATGACCGCCAGGCCTGCCGCGCCGCCAGCGAGGCGCTGTACCGGACCAAGCCGCTGACGCGGGCGCAGATGGGTTTGTTCCTGTCATCGCCCGACGAGGCATTGCCTGAGGATCTGCGGCAGATCCTGCTGGCGCTGGATGCGGATCTGCTGCGGCGGCTGCTGGCACACTTCGAATACCTGTTCGTGCGGCGTGTGCCGGACGCCGCCGCCCGCAAGAACATGTTCCGCGGCGTGCTGGCGCAACTGGCGCGGCATCGGCCGCTGGACGAACTGCCCGAGCGGGTGCGGCCTTACGGATAGGGCGTCCCTGCGCCGGGCGTTGCTGCACCGCGTGTCCCGATACCGGACGCTCCGATTTGACAAAGCGCCGGGCTTGCGGGAAGCTACGCCCCATGACTTCCCGCGCCATCCGCATTTCGCTGATTATTACCATCATTCCTGGAATGGTGGGTTAGCGCGCGACCGCAGTCAGTCAAACGAACCCGCCCCACGAGGCGGGTTTTTTGTTGCCGCCTCTGCCGGGCGCCGCTTTCCACGCCGCAGAGACGCTCCATGCAACAACCCCAAGCCGCCACCAGTACCGACACCAATACCTTTGCCGCGGGCCACGCCGCGCCCATCGAATACCTGCGCCAGATCCTGACGGCGCGGGTCTACGACATCGCCCGCGAGACCGAGCTGGACCTGGCGCAGGGCCTGTCGCGCCGCCTGGGCAACCGCGTGCATCTGAAGCGCGAAGACAATCAGCCGGTGTTCTCCTTCAAGGTGCGCGGCGCGTACAACAAGATGCGCAACACGCCGCAGGCGGCGCTCGAGCGCGGCGTGATCACCGCTTCCGCCGGCAACCACGCCCAGGGTGTGGCGATTTCCGCGGCCCGGCTGGGCGTGCGCGCCACCATCGTGGTGCCGCAGACCGCGCCGCAGGTGAAGGTGGATGCGGTGCGCGCCCACGGCGGCCCGACGGTGCAGGTGGTGCTGGCGGGCGATTCCTACAGCGATGCCTACGCCTATGCCCAGACCCTGGCGCGCGAGCAGGACCTGACCTTCATCCCGGCGTTCGACGATCCCTACGTCATCGCCGGGCAGGGCACCGTCGGCATGGAGATCCTGCGGCAGCATCCAGGGCGGCCGGATGCGGTGTTCGTGCCGATCGGCGGCGGCAGCCTGGCGGCGGGTGTGTCGGTGTACCTGAAGGCGGTGGACCCCTCGGTCAAGGTGATCGGGGTGCAGACGATCGATTCCAGCGCGATGGCCCAGTCGATCCAGGTGGGGGAACGGGTCAGCCTGGCCGAAGTCGGGCTGTTCTCGGATGGCACGGCGGTCAAGCTGGTGGGCGAAGAGACCTTCCGCTTGTGCCGCCAGTTCCTCGACGAAGTCATCCTGGTGGACACCGACGCGGTCTGCGCGGCCATCAAGGACGTATTTCTGGATACGCGCAGCGTGCTGGAGCCGGCCGGTGCGCTGGCGCTGGCCGGGCTCAAGCAGTACGTCGAGCGCGAGGGGGTGACCGGCCAGTCGCTGGTGGCGGTCACGTCGGGCGCCAACATGAATTTCGACCGCATGCGTTTCGTCGCCGATCGCGCCGAGGTGGGCGAGGCGCGCGAGGCGGTATTCGCTGTCACCGTGCCGGAGGAGCGCGGCAGCTTCCGCCGCTTCTGCGCCGTAATGGGCCAGCGCAGCGTGACCGAATTCAACTACCGCATCGCCGACGCCAACACCGCCCGCATCTTCGTCAGCGTGCAGATCGCGCGCCGCGGCGAGGGCGCGGACATCATGCGCGGCCTGGAGCAGGAGGGCTTCGCGGTCAGCGACCTGACTCACAACGAGGTTTCGAAGCAGCATATCCGCTACATGGTGGGCGGGCGTTCGCCGCTGGCGGGCGGCGAACGGCTGTTTCGCTTCGAATTCCCGGAGCGTCCGGGCGCGCTGATGAAGTTCCTGTCGGCGATGGCGCCCAATTGGAACATCAGCCTGTTCCACTACCGCAACCAGGGCGCGGACTTCAGCTCGGTGCTGGTGGGGATCCAGGCGCCGCTGGCGGACGACGCGGCGTTGGACCGCTTCCTGGCGCAGTTGGGCTACGCCCATTCGGAAGAAACGGCGAACGAGGCCTACCGGCAGTTCCTGATCTAGGCGGCGGCCCGTCCGTGATGGGCCAGCCCATGATGGGCCAACCCGTTATGGGCCAACCCGTCCACATGCACCTGGGGCTGGCCTTGCGGGCAGCGTTCCACCCGCGCCAGCACGCCGTAGGCTTGGCGCAGCGTATCGGGCGTGACCACATGCTGCGGCGGGCCTTCGGCCAGCAGGACGCCGCCATGCAGCAGCAGCGCATGGTCGGCGTGGCGCAGCGCGATGTTCAGGTCGTGCAGCACCACCAGCGTGATGAGCCGGTGGCGGACGGTCTGGCGCCGCAGCACGTCCATGACGTGGAACTGGTAGTTCAGGTCCAGCGCCGACAGCGGCTCGTCCAGCAACAGCAGGCGCGGCCGCCGCACCAACGCCTGCGCCAGCGAGGCCAACTGCTTCTGGCCGCCGGACAGCTCGTCGAGGTAGCGGCTGGCGAGATGGCCGATGCCCAGTTCGGCCAGCACCTGCATGGCGTCGCGCATCAAGGCGTCGCCGCCCTGGCGCGCGCGGCCCGAGCGGGCCGCCACCAGCACCGACTCCAGCACGGTCATGTGCACGCCTTTGGGCAGGGCCTGGGGCATGTACATGGCGTGCTCGGCGCGGCGGACCGGAGAGAGGCCGGCGAAATCCGCGCCGTCCAGCCGCAGGTCGCCGCCCAGCATGGGATTGAGCCCGGCCAGCGTCTTGAGCAGCGTCGATTTGCCGCTGCCGTTCGGTCCCAGCAGGGCCGTCAGCGTGCCTTCGGGCAGCTGCGCCGCCCGCAGGCCGCGCAGCACCGGGCGGTTGCCGTAGCCGGCGGTCAGCGAGCGGATCTCCAGCGAGGCCATGGCGTCAGGGCTGCAGCGCCAGCGTGCCGCGCATGTGCTGGGCGTGGGCCGGAAACGAGCAATAGAAGGTGTACGACTGGCCGGTGGCCAGGCGGCTGACCGGGAACGTGACGGTGGCGGTTTCGCCGCCGCCGAGCATCGGCGTCCTGGCCAGGATGCGGCCATCGCCGGGCGCCAGGAAGTCGTGCGCCGCGCCGGCCTTGATGCCGTCGACCATGACCGCGTCAATGTCCTCGGTCTTGGTCAGCACCCAGTTGTGACCGGCCTTTTCCTTGCTGTTCTTGCCGGTGTGGATGAGGCGTACCGTGAAGTCCTTGCAGGTCGCGGGCACCACGATGTGGTTGGGCGCGAACTTCTTGCCGGGCTGGCCTTCGACGTCGATGCCGCAGGCGGGATCGGCGGCGTGGGCGGCGCCGGTGGCCAGCAGGGCGACGAGGGCGAGCGGGTAACGGGTTTGCATGGGAAGGCGTCTCCGGGGTCAGGTTAAGGCGTCAACCACGCTTGAGGGCGCGGATGACGATGGTGAGGAAGAAGGGAATGCCGACCAGCGAGGTAACGATGCCCACCGGCACCAGCGCGCCGGGCAGCACGGTTTTGGAGGCAACCGAGGCCAGTGACAGGATCAGCGCGCCGGCCAGCGCGCTGCCCGGCAGGTAGTAGCGGTGGTCTTCGCCCAGCAGCAACCGGGCGATGTGCGGCGCCACCAGGCCGACGAAGCCGATGGTGCCGACGAACGACACCGCCAGCGCCGCGAGCGCGCTGACGCGCAGCAGGCTCACCAGCCGCAGGCGCTTGACGTCGATGCCGAAGCTGGCCGCGCGCTCCTCGCCCAGCCGCACCGCCGTCAGCTTCCAGGCGTCGCGCAGCGAATACGGAATCGCCAGCGCCAGCGCCATGGCCATCGCGCCGACCGTGGCCCAGTTGGCGCGCGCCAGGCTGCCCATGGTCCAGAACACGATGCCTTGCAGCGCTTCCTCGCTGGCGATGAACTGCAGCAGCATCACCAGCGCCTGGAACGCATACACCAGCGCGATGCCGAACAGCACCACGCCCAGCGTCGAGCCGCCGCGCCAGCGCGCCACGCGTTCCAGCACCAGCGCCGACACCAGCGTGCTGGCGAAGGCCGACAGCGACACCACCATGCCGGGCGGCAGCGCCGGCAGGTGCCAGTCCAGAGTGATGGCCAGCGAGGCGCCGAACGCGGCCGCGGCCGACACGCCCAGCGTATAGGGGCTGGCCAGCGGGTTGTCCAGCATGGTCTGCATCTCGGCACCGCCCAGGCCCAGCGCCAGGCCCACCAGCAGCGCCATCAGGGCGTAGGGCAGGCGGAAGTTCCAGACGATGACGCGGGTGCCGGCGTCGGCGGCGTCGGGGTGCAGCAGGGTGCGCAGCAGGTCGGCGGGCGCCAGGCCGGCCGGGCCGGTGGCGATGTCGGCCAGCAGGCTGGCGACGATCAGCGCGGCCAGCGTCACCACCAGCAGCAGGCGCCGCCTGCGGGTGCGGCGATAGTCGGCAATGGGGTCGTCCGGCACGCCACTGGCGGCCGGGACGCTAGCGAAGGTCTGCATGGGTAGGGCGGGTCAGTGGGCGGCGGGCGCGGTCCAGTAGGTGCCAGCGCCGTCCACGTCGAGGAAGTCGCGGTACAGGGTGTCGAGCGTGGCTTGCGGGTCGAGCGCGGCGGCGCGTTGCGGATACAGCCACTTGGCCATGGCCTCGATCGCTACCACGTTGTAGGGCGAGTTGTAGAACGCATGCCAGATGCCGAAGGCGCGGCCGCGCTTGACGGCGTCCAGGTCGCGGATGCCGTCGCGTTGCAGCAGCGTCGACAGACTGGCGGCGGAGACATTGGCAATGGCGCCAGGGCCGGCCAGCAGGCCTGGGCGCCCGGGTTCGGAGCGGCTGCCGGTGGCGATGTAGACTCGCGGCTGGGCTTGCAGCAGGAACTCCATGCTGATGTCGCCGATCGCGCCCGGCAGCACCGGCGCGGCCACGTTGACGCCGCCGGCGGCTTCCAGCAGGTCGCCGAAGCTGCCGTTGCCGGTGGTGTGGCAGCAGGCCGGCCAGACGCCCGCCAGCATTTCAACGAACACGCGCGGGCGCTCGTTCCGGGGCACCGGCGCCACCAGCTCGCGCACCTTGGCCATGTGCGATTCGTAGAACGCGATATAGCGTTCGGCCTGGTCCGCGCGGTCGAGCGCCTGACCGAGGATGCGCAGGCTGGGCACGGTGTTTCTGACCGGATGCTGGCGGAAGTCGATGAAGACGACCGGAATGCCGGCCTGCTGCAGCGACGCGATCATCGGGTTGTTGCGGCCCGGGCCATGCCCGCTCAGGCTGAAGATGGCCACGTCCGGCTTGAGCGAGACGATCTTCTCCGGGCTGACGCTGGCTTGCGAGGTGGTGCCGATCAGCGGCACCTCGGCCGCTTTGGGGAAGCGCTTGATCAGTTGCTGCCAGGAATAGGGGTCCTGCTGCCTGAGTTCGCCCTGCCAGCCGACCACGCGCGCCACCGGGTCGGCGCGGTCCAGCAGCGCCATGGCAAAGATGAAGCGGCCTTCGCCCAGCAGCACCCGCCGCGGATGGTCGGGCACCGTGACGACGCGGCCGGCCAGGTCGGTCACCTGGCGGGCCTGGGCGCCGGGCAGGGCGCAGAGCAGGGCGGTGGCGGCCAGCGCCGCGCGGAACATGTTTTTCAAACGCATGGGGAGGTCCCGATCCAGTGGCCACGTCATGCCCCGCGGGCTTGCGGGTAACGCGAACCATTCCTATCGGCAGGCAGTCTCCGCCATCCGGGTTCAAGAATTCGTTAAGACGCGCGCCGGGTTGTGGCGGCAGCGCCGCGAACCGATGGGCGTCCATGACCGGATCGCGGCCGCGCTTACAATCTGAGATTGATTTCCATTCTCTGCTCCGCCCCATGCGCGTTCTTGTCATCGAAGACGACCCCGATATCCTCGCCAACATCACGCACCACCTGACGCGCCGCGGCTACATCGTCGACTGCGCCGAGGACGGGCTGCGCGGGTACGCCATGGCGGCCGAGGGCGGCTTCGACCTGATCGTGCTGGACCTGATGCTGCCGCGGCTGGACGGCTACGACCTGTGCCGGCGGCTGCGCACCGAGGCCGGCTGCGATACCCCGGTCATCATGGTGACCGCGCGCGACACGCTGGACAACAGGCTGGCGGGTTTCGACGCCGGCGCCGACGACTACCTGGTCAAGCCGTTCGCCCTGGCCGAACTGGCGGCGCGCGCCAAGGCGCTGCTGCACCGCGCCAGCGGCGCCGGCGCGGCGCGGGTGCTGCGGGTCGGCGACCTGACGCTGGATATCGGCACGCTGGCGCTGGCGCGCGGCGGGCAGGCGCTGCGGCTGCCGCCGTCGCCGCTGCAACTGCTGATGCTGCTGATGCGCGCCAGTCCGGCGGTGGTGCACCGCGGCCGGCTGGAAGAGGCGTTGTGGCGCGATTCGCCGCCGGACAGCGACAGCCTGCGCACCCACATCCACCAGATCCGCCAGGTGGTGGACAAGCCGTTCGCCACGCCGCTGCTGCACACCGTGCATGGCATCGGCTACCAACTGCGGGCCGGCGACGATGCGTAGCGCGCGGCGCGGGCTGGCGCGCTACCTGGTGCGCACCTACCTGCTGCTGGCGCTGCTGGTCGGCGGCGCGCTGACCTGGGTCTCGATCTGGAGCGTGAATACGCTCGAAGTCCACCTGCAGCGCATCGACATGGGCATGGCGGTCGAGCGGGTCCGCGGCGACTTCCTGGCCGGCATCGACCCGGGCCGGCCGCACCGGTTCTTCCATGGCGAGCCGGGCAGCGCGGCGTTTCCGCAATGGTTGCGCGGGCTGGCGCCAGGCTTTCACAAGATCGAGCGCGACGGCCGCGTCTGGCACGTGATGGTGGACGACAAGGACGGCCAGCGTTACATGCTGCTGCGCGACTACACCGAGTACGAGCGCAACCAGTCCGCTTCGCACTGGACCGTGGTCAGCGGCCTGGCCGGCGGCCTGGTGCTGGCGTTCGTGTTGGGCACGCTGGCGACGCGGCGCATGCTGCGGCCGCTGGCGCGGCTGGCGGCGCAGGTCACGGCGCGTGGCGCGCAGCCGCCCCAGACCCGCCTGGCGGCGGACTATCCGCCGGACGAGATCGGCCGGCTGGCGGACGCCTTCGACGCCACCTACAACCAGCTCGAACAGGCGCTGCGGCGCGAACAGTTGTTCACGGCCGACGTCGGCCATGAGCTGCGCACGCCGCTGATGGTGATCTCCAGCTCGTGCGAGCTGCTGCTGGACGAGCCCGGCCTGGACGCTGAGGGCGCGGCGCGCGTGGGCCGGATCGCCACGGCGGCGGCGGATATGGGGGAGAGGCTGGATACCTACCTGATGCTGGCGCGCGGGCGCGACGCTGGCGGCCAGTTCGCCCACACCAGCGCCAACGAGGCCGCACGCGAGCAATTCGCCGCCTGGATCGCGGTGGCGCAGCGGCGCGGCATGACGTTGGCGCTGGAGTCCGCGGCGCAACCCGGTGCCGGGCAAGCCCCGGCCGATACCTCCGAAAGCGGCACCGCGGCCGGCGCGGCAGCGCCACCCAGACACCCGCCGCGTTTTCCGGCGCCGCTGCTGCGCGCACTGCTGTCCAACCTGATTCGCAATTCGCTGCAATACGCCGGACCCGGCGCGCGCGTGACGCTCAGCGCTGGCGCCGACTATCTGCAAGTGGCCGATGACGGCCCCGGCATACCATTGGAAAGTCAGCAGGCCATCTTCAGCCCCTTCGTGCGCGGCGCGCAGCCGGACGCCGGCAACCTGGGGCTGGGCCTGTCCCTGGTGCAGCGCATCTGCGAGCACCAGGGCTGGCGGGTTTCGCTGCAATCGGCGCCGGACCGGGGCAGCGTGTTCCGGGTGGATCTCGCACCAGCAGCCCGGCCATGACGTTCACCACCGCCGAAAACGGCGCTGGCACGAGGGCAATGGCGCCCGCCGTCAGGCGTTGCCGAGCACGCCGTCGGTCATGCGCGGCAGGCCGAGCGGATTGGCGCGCTTGAGGCCGTCGGGCAGCAGCGCGTCGGGCAGGTCCTGGTAGCAGACCGGACGCAGGAAACGGCGGATGGCGGTGGCGCCGACCGAGGTCGAGGCGGGGTTGGAGGTGGCCGGGAACGGGCCGCCGTGCACCATCGCGTGGCAGACTTCGACGCCGGTGGGATAGCCATTGGCCAGGATCCGGCCGGCCTTGCGTTCGAGCACCGGCAGCAGGCCGCGCGCGAGGTCGGCGTCGGCGTCGTCCACGAACAGGGTCGCGGTCAACTGGCCCTCCAGATGCTCGGCTACCGCGCGCATCTGCGCGGCATCGCGGCACGCCACCACCAGCGAGGCGGGGCCGAACACCTCGGCCTCCAGCTCGGGCGAGGCCAGGAAGCGGGTGGCGTCGGTGCCGAAGACGGCGGGGCCGGCGGCGTTGGCGGCGGGCCGCGAGGCTTCGCCGCGTCCAAGCGTGGCGACGCTGGCGTGGCCGGCCAGGGCCTGCTCGCCCTGCGCGTAGGCGGCGAAGATGCCGGGGGTCAGCATGGTGGCGGCGCCCTTGGCCTGCACCGCCTGGCCGGCGGCCTGGCGGAAACGCTCCAGCGCCGGGCCTTCGATGCCGATCACCAGGCCGGGGTTGGTGCAGAACTGGCCCACGCCCATGACCAGCGATTCGACGAAGCCCTTGGCGATGGCTTCGGCGCGCGCCTCCAGGGCGGCGGGCAGCAGGAAGACCGGGTTGATGCTGGACATCTCGGCATACACCGGGATCGGCACCGGGCGCGCGTTGGCGGCCGCCACCAGGGCCAGGCCGCCGCGGCGCGAGCCGGTGAAGCCGACCGCGGTGATGGCCGGGTGCGTCGCCAGCGCGGTGCCGATCTCGTTGCCGGCGCCGAACAGCAGCGAAAACACGCCTTCGGGCAGGCCGTGCCTGGCCACCGCCTGCTGGATCACGCGGCCCACCATTTCGGAGGTGCCGGGATGGGCGTTGTGCGCCTTGACGATCACCGGGCAGCCGGCGGCCAGGGCCGATGCCGTGTCGCCGCCCGCCACCGAGAACGCCAGCGGGAAGTTGCTGGCGCCGAATACGGCCACCGGGCCCAGTGGCACGTTGGCCAGGCGCAGGTCGGCGCGCGGCAGCGGCTGGCGGTCGGGTTGGGCGGGGTCGACGGTGGCGTCCAGGAAGTAGCCGTCGCGCACCACCCGCGCGAACAGGCGCAGTTGGCCGACCGTGCGGCCGCGCTCGCCCTGCAGGCGGGCCAGCGGCAGACCGGTTTCCAGGTGGGTGCGCTCGATCAGCGCATCGCCCAGCGCCAGGATGCCTTCGGCGATGCTTTCGAGGAATTGCGCGCGGGTCTCGAGCGGCGCGGTGCGGTAGGGGTCGAACGCGGCGGCGGCCAGCTCCGCGGCGCGCGCCACGTCCTCGGCGGTGCCGGCGCAGAAGCCGGGTTGCAGCGGCTCGCCGCGGGCCGGATCGATGGCGTGCAGCGGGGCGCCGGCGCCCTTTACGGACTGGGCGCCGATCAACATATTGCCGGTCAAGGTCATGAATCTCTCCGAATGAAAACGCCCCCGGAACGGGGGCGAACAGATGTGGCGCGTCGCGGGCCTATTGCGGGCCCAGCTTGCGGATCAGGGCGTCGAGCATCTCCAGTTCCTCGGGATGCAGGTCGGTCAGCGGTGCGCGCACCGGGCCGGCATCGTGGCCGACCAGTTTGGCGCCAGCCTTGACGATGCTGACGGCGTAGCCGGCGCAGCGGTTGCGGATCTCCAGGTAGGGCAGGAAGAACTCGTCGAGCAGGCGGTTGGTGGTGTCGTGGTCGTTGGCCGCGATGGCGCGGTAGAACTGCATCGCGGTCTTGGGCACGAAGTTGAAGACGGCCGACGAATACACCGGCACGCCGAGCGCGCGGTAAGCGGCGGCATAGACCTCGGCGGTGGGCAGGCCGCCCAGGTAGGAGAAGCGGTCGCCCAGCTTGCGGCGGATGCGGACCATGGCTTCGATGTCGCCGACGCCGTCCTTGAAGCCGATCAGGTTGGGGCAGCGCTCGGCCAGGCGGGCCAGGTGGTCGGCCGACAGGCGCGACTGGGCGCGGTTGTAGACGATGACGCCGATCTTGACGGACTTGCAGACCTGCTCGACGTGGTCGGCGATGCCTTGCTGCGAGGCCTCGGTCAGGTAGTGCGGCAGCAGCAGCACGCCCTTGGCGCCCAGGCGCTCGGCCTCCTGGGCGTAGGCGATGGCCAGGCGGGTCGGGCCGCCGGCGCCGGCCAGGATCGGCACCTTGCCGGCGCAGGTAGTGACGGCGGTGCGGATGACATCCGAGTATTCATCGGGGGCCAGCGAGAAGAACTCGCCGGTGCCGCCGGCGGCGAACAGGGCGGTGGCGCCGTAGGGGGCCAGCCATTCCAGGCGCTGGGCATAGGTCTTGGCGTTGAAGTTGCCTTGCGCGTCGAAATCGGTCACAGGGAAGGAAAGCAGTCCTTCCGAGACGATGGCCTTGAGTTCCTGCGGCGTGGTCATGGGCGAAATCCGTTGAAGGCGGCCGCAAGGCAGGCGGGTTGCCGGGCGATCGCGTGTGAATAGGTACGTCATCGTACAACATGATTTTGGGCCGCTCAAGCGGCATCCGCGCCGCTCACGCTTGGGAACCTTTGCATAAACCTGGGGAAATCCGCAATGCGGTCGGACGCAACTGCAGCGATAATTCGCCTGGTTGTACGATAACTTACCAGGAGCCGCGGATCGCGGCGTTGCTTTCAGAGGATCCCCCATGTCGTTCGCGCCTGGCCAAGCGCCCGTGCTGATCAAGATTCACCCCCAGGACAACGTGGCCATCGTCGCCAATGACGGCGGCCTCCCGGCCGGCACGGTGCTGCCGGACGGCCTGGTGCTGGCCGAAGCCGTGCCGCAGGGCCACAAGGTGGCGCTGTGCGACCTGGCGCAGGACGAGCCGGTGCGCCGCTACAACGTGGTGGTGGGCTATGCGGCGCGGGACCTGCCACGCGGCAGTTGGGTCAACGAACGCGTTACCACCATGCCCGAGGCTCGCACACTCGACGATCTGCCGGTGGGCACGCGCACGATCGCGCCGCCGCCCGCGTTGGAAGGCTACACCTTCGAGGGCTACCGCAACGCCGACGGCACGGTCGGCACGCGCAACATCCTGGCCATCAGCACCACCGTGCAATGCGTGCAGGGCGTGGTGGAACACGCCGTCGAACGCATCCGCCGCGAGCTGCTGCCGCGCTATCCCAATGTCGACGGCGTGGTCGGCATCGAGCATACCTACGGCTGCGGCGTCGCCATCGATGCGCCAGGCGCGGCGGTCCCGGTGCGCACGCTGCACAACATTGCCCGCAATCCCAATTTCGGCGGCACCACCATGGTGGTCAGCCTGGGCTGCGAAAAGCTGCAACCCGAGCGCCTGCTGGCGCCGGGCGCGATTCCGATCCGCGCGGGACAGGGCCTGGCCGGTGGCGAGGGCGTCGACACCATCGTGTTGCAGGACGATGCGCACGTCGGCTTCGAATCCATGATCGCCAACATCATGCGCACGGCCGAACGCCACCTGGAAACGCTGGACCGCCGCCGCCGCGAGACCTGTCCCGTGTCCGACCTGGTGGTGGGCGTGCAGTGCGGCGGCAGCGATGCCTTCTCGGGCGTTACCGCCAACCCCGCGGTGGGCTTTGCCGCGGACCTGCTGGTGCGCGCTGGCGGCACAGTCATGTTCTCGGAGAACACCGAGGTGCGCGACGGCATCGATCAATTGACCGCGCGCGCAGCCACCCCGGAAGTGGCCCGGGCGCTGGTGCGCGAGATGGCCTGGTACGACGACTACCTGCGGCGCGGAGGCGCCGACCGCAGCGCCAACACCAGCCCCGGCAACAAGAAAGGCGGCCTGTCCAACATCGTCGAGAAAGCCATGGGCTCGATCATCAAGTCCGGTACCTCGAACATCGACGGCGTGCTGGCGCCGGGCGAACGGCTGACGCGCAAAGGGTTGATCTTCGCCGCCACGCCGGCCAGCGACTTCATCTGCGGCACCCTGCAATTGGCAGCCGGCATGAACCTGCACATTTTCACCACCGGTCGCGGCACGCCTTACGGGCTGGCGCAGGTGCCGGTGATCAAGGTCGCCACCCGCAGCGACCTGGCGCGGCGCTGGCACGACCTGATGGACGTGGACGCGGGTCGCATCGCCAGCGGCCAGGCCACCATCGAGGAGGTCGGCTGGGAATTGTTCCGGCTAATGCTGGACGTGGCCAGCGGCCGCCGCCAGAGCTGTGCCGAAAAACTCAAGCTGCACAATGCGCTGGCACTGTTCAACCCCGGACCGGTGACCTGAAGCGCGGCCCGGCAACCCACCAACGACAACGACAACGGAGACAACATGGATTCCAACAGAAGGCATCTGTTGGCCGGCGCGGCCGCGCTCGGCCTGGCCCGGCTGACGCCGGCGTGGGCCCAGGCCGAGGCCTGGCCGAACCGGCCGCTACGCATCGTGGTTCCGTATCCGCCGGGCGGCTCCTCCGACATCATCGCGCGCATCATCGCGCCACGGCTGGCCGACGCCCTGACACAGACCGTGGTGGTCGAGAACAAGCCCGGCGCCAATGGCAACCTGGGGGCCGGCATCGTGGTGCAGTCCGCGCAGGAAGGCCATACCGTGCTGCTGTGTGACGTCGGCGCCCTGGCCATCAGTCCGTCGGTGTACACCAGGCTGTCGTTCGATCCGTCCAAGGACTTGCGGGCGGTCAGCATGCTGGCGTATTCACCGCACGTTCTGGCGGTACACCCCGATGTGCCGGCCAGGACCGTGCCGGAACTGGTGGCTTTGTCGAAGAAACAGCGGCTTAACTTCGCCGTCACGGCCATCGGCAGCGCGCCGCACCTGGCCGCGGTGGCGGTGCAACAGGCCACCGGCGCGCAGTGGGAGTACGTGCCCTACAAGGGCGGTTCGCAGGCCGTGACGGACACCATCGGCGGCCAGACCCAGATCATCATGAACGGACTGCTGGCGACACTGCCGCACATCAAGAGCGGCAAGCTGCGCGCGATCGCGATCTCCAAGAAGGAGCGCATGCAGCTGGTGGCCGGGATCCCGACGATTTCGGAGCAGGGCGTGGCGGGCTTCGAGTCCGGTACCTGGCAGGGCGTGATGGCGCCGGCGGCCACCAGCGACAAGAACGCCAATCTGCTGGCGACCCTGATGGGCCGGATCGTCAATCAGCCCGAAGTGACGTCGCAGTTGAACGAGCAGGGCGCCGAGATAGTGGTGCGCGACCCGGCGCAGTTGACGCAGTTCTTCAACAGCGAGCGGGCGCGCTGGGCCAAGGTGGTGCAGAGCGCGGATATCCGGCTGGATTGAGGCCGGCTGCCGGGCCGCCGCATGGCGGCGCGGCGTTGGAATGACAACGGCCCGCCGGTGCCGGGCACCGCACGGGCCGTTGTC
>NZ_JCBANN010000057.1:0-32476 GCF_059761975.1 Achromobacter sp. 46006 | reverse complement strand
CATCCTGGCCGACCATGCGCGCCGCGTCGAGGCCGACGCGGCGCGCACCTGCGCCGAAATCGACAGCCAGAACGGCCGCTACACCCAGACCGTAAAAATCGCCGGCGCGCCCGGCTTCGCCGCCCATGCCCTGCCGCGCAAGTTCGCCGCCTTCCAGGCCGAGCACCCGTCCATCCGCTTCCACCTCCACATCCTGGACGCGGGCCTGGTAGCCGAGCGCGTGCGCTCGGCCCAGGCCGATATCGGCGTCACTTACAGCCACGCGGCGGAAAAAGATATCGCCGTTGTCCATTCGCACCCAGCCGAGATCGTCGCGGTGATGCGACCGGGCCACCCGCTGGCCGCCTGCGACTCGCTGCACCTGACCCAGCTACCCGCCTATCCACTGGCCCTGCCCGACAGCGGAAGCGCCCTGCGGCAGGTGCTGGACATGGCCAGCAGCCTGTACAACATCACGCTGTCGCCGGCTTTCACCGCAAATCTGCCCGACGCGGCCTATCACTACGTCCTCACGGGCGACGCCATCACCCTGTGCGCCCGCCTGACCGCGGCCGACCAGCTCGAAGCCGGCCGCCTCATCTGCCGGCCCATCAACGACGCCCTGCTCAACGCCGGCCAACTCCAGTTCCAGACCCACGCCTCGCGCCCGCTGTCGGACGCGGCCCATCGCTTCCTGCGCTTCATCCGCAACAACACGCTCTGATTCGCCAGCGGACACGGCATTGCCAAAAGCAGAATGCCGGAGTGAAAAATGATCAATTGTTAAATATGTAATCTAAATTTACATTGACCGGATTTCCTGGCGGCCGTTTCAAGCGGTCGCCCAAGCCACACACAGGAGTCCACCATGCTGAAGAATCTGAAGATACGCACCGGCCTGCTGGCCGTGCTGACCCTCTTCGTACTGGCGCTGGCGGCCGCCACCGGCATGGGATGGTTGTATGCCAAGGCCGCCGATGTCGCGGTCGACGACCTCAACTCGGTCGCCGCCGAACAGACCCGGCCGTTGTATGAGACGCAGACATTGTTGCTGCGCAGCCGCCTGACCCTGGTGGCCGCGTACCTGGACATCGTTTCCGGCAAGGGCAGCCAGGCCCAGGGCAGCATCCAGCAAGCCAACCAGGATCTGCAAGAGGCGCGCAAGCACTTCGCGGTGTACCAGCGCGTGCCCAAGAGCACCGAAGCGGGCACGAAACTGGCGGGCGAACTGAACAGCGTTTTCAACGCCTATGTCGGCAGCATCGAGACGCTGGAACAGGCCTTGCAGAAGCAATCGGCCGAAGGCTATGCGACCGCCGTGGTCGACACCCGCAGCGCCGGTGCCCGCTTTGCCGAGCGCGTGACCGCCTTCCTCGAACACACCGAACGCCGCGGCGCCACCATCAACGCCGCCTCCGATCTGCGCTACGAGCGGGCCGAATTGTCCGCCATCGTCATGCTGGCGCTGGCCGCCGTGCTGGCGCTGGGCTGCTGGCGCTTCATCGGCCGCCAGGTGCTGCAACCGCTGAAGGACGCCGCCGTGCATTTCGACCGCATCGCCTCCGGCGACCTGACCCAGCGCGTCACGGTCAATTCGGACAATGAGATCGGCGTCCTGTTCACGGCGCTCAGGCGCATGCAGGAAAGCCTGACCCGCACCGTCGCCGAAGTGCGCCGCAGCGTCACCGAGATCAACACAGGCGCCGCCGAGATCGCCTCGGGCAACACCAACCTGTCGGCGCGCACCGAGGAACAGGCCGCCTCGCTGGAACAGACCGCCGCGTCCATGGAAGAACTGGCCACCGCGGTCAAGCAGAACACCGAACACGCGCACCAGGCCAACACCCTGGCTGCGGAAAGCCGTGGCGTGGCGCTGCGCGGCGGCGAGGCCGTGGGCCAGGTGGTGGCTACCATGGACCGCATCTCGGAAAGCTCGCGCCGCATCTCGGAAATCGTCTCTGTGATCGACGGCATCGCCTTCCAGACCAACATTCTGGCCCTGAACGCGGCGGTTGAAGCCGCCCGAGCCGGCGAGCAGGGCAAGGGGTTCGCGGTGGTCGCAGGCGAAGTGCGCACCCTGGCGCAGCGCAGCGCCCAGGCGGCGCGCGAAGTGAAGGATCTGATCGAACAATCGTCCGGCAACGTCGCCAGCGGCGCCGAACAGGTGCGCGCCGCCGGCGGCACCATGCAGGAGATCGTGGCCTCGGTGCAGCGCGTCACGCAAATCATGGCGGAAATCACCGAAGCCTCGACCGAACAAGCCACCGGCATCGACCAGATCAACGGCGCCGTGACGCAGATGGACGACGTCACCCAGCAGAACGCCGCCCTGGTCGAGCAGGCCGCCGCCGCGGCCGCCTCGCTGGAAGATCAGGCCAAGCGCCTGGCGGCGACCACCGCCTTCTTCAAGCTGCCGGCCGAAACCGTGATCGACGTCATGCCCCAGGCAATCGCGGCGCCGCTGCGGCCTGCCCTGGCCGGCTGAACACGGCCCCGGGCCGTGGCGCCCCGGATTTAAGACTCCGTCCGATCGGCCGTTGTCCAGTAGGTCAGGTCCCGCGGCGCCCCGCGGCCGGCCTTCACCCGACCACGAGCCACCACGCATGAGCCGCGCCCTTGCCTGTCAATTCTGCCTCTCGACGCTGGCGCAAGGCGCCCCGCTGCTGGAACGCAACGGCTCGGCCATCTGCAAGGCCTGCGTCGATGCCTTTTCCGCCGAATTCACCGAGCGGGCCTGGGCCATGGCGTCATCGCTGGACGAACAGCTCGACGTGCTGCTGCTCGAAAGCAAGCGGGCGCTGGAACAAAGCGCCACCCTGGCCGAGCGCGCCCGTGGCTGCGGCCTGAGCCTGGCCGACCTTTCGGCGATGCCGCCGCGCACCCTGTCCTGACCCGCCGGCCCGGCCGGCCTGCCATGGCGGCGGCCGCCGCCTTGACCTCAACCATGGTTTAGGTCCGATACTGCAAGGCTTCCTCAGTACGGTTGTCCACGGAGCCTGCCGCATGTCGTCCCGCATCACCCCTGCCCTGTCCTCGCTCGCCTTCATCAACCCGCCCGGCCTGTACGACCCCCGCCCCAATGGCTACTCGCATGTCGCCGTGGCCGACACGCCCGCCCGGCTGGTGTTCGCCGCCGGCCAGGGCGGCGAAAACACCCGGGGCGAGCTTTCGCCCGACTTCCTGGCCCAGGTGCGCCAGGCGCTGGACAACGTCCAGACCGCCCTGCAGGCGGCCGGCGCCACCCTGTTCGATGTCGCCAAGCTGACCGTGCTGGTGGTCGACCACAGCCAGGAACGCCTGGCGCTATTCTCCAACGAGATCAAGTCGCGCTGGGGCATCCACCTGGCGCCCGCCTGCACCCTGATCCCGGTGCCGCGGCTGGCATTGGACGGAATGCTGGTGGAAATCGAAGCGACGGCGCTGCTGCCGCTCTGATTTGCCGCTCTGATCTGCCGCCTTGATCTGGCATTTGCGGGCACGCTCGGGCCATGGCCGAACGCTCGCCTTGTTCCCCCTGGTGGTGCAAAATGCCAACGCTTCCAGGGCCTGTGATCAGGCCCCCTACCCCACTCCACTCCACTCCACTTTCGCTGCAAACAAAAAGCCCCTGGTTGCAATACCAGGGGCTTCTTTGTTTGCGCATCTGCCGATCAGTGACCCAGCAAGTGCCCGAGCAGAAATAAGTGGTGGGCTGAGCGAGACTCGAACTCGCGACCAACGGATTAAAAGTCCGCTGCTCTACCGACTGAGCTATCAGCCCGACCGAAGCCAGAAATTATGGCGGATTTCTAGGATCCTGTCAAAAAATAGACGCCTCCGCGCGCCGAGAAGGCTACGGCAGTGCGTCGTCGCCACACAGCGCCAAGGGTCGCGCGCGCCCTCGGCCAAGGCAACGCGGCCACTGCCGCCGCCAAGCAAAACGGCCGCTCGCGCGGCCGTCCTTGCTTCGGAGAGGCGATCCCTGGCTTACCAGGCCGCCACCACCGCGCCCTTGAACTTGGTCTCGATGAACTGCTTCACGGCCGGGCTGTGATAGATGCTCACCAGCTTGGCGAACTCGGGACGGTCCTTGTCCTTTTCACGCACCACCAGCACGTTGGCGTACGGCGAGTCGGGCGATTCCTGGGCAATCGCATCGGTGGCCGGGTTCAGGCCCGCTTCCAGCGCGAAGTTGGTGTTCACGGCCGAGGCGTCGGTGTCGTCCAGCGAACGCGGCAGCTGGGCGGCGTCCAGTTCGATGAAGCGCAGCTTCTTCGGGTTCTCGATGACGTCGATCGGGGTGGCCTTCAGGCCGGCTTCCGGACGCAGCTTGATCAGGCCATTGGCCTGCAGCAGCAACAGCGCGCGGCCGCCATTGGTGGGATCGTTCGGCAGCGCAATGCGGGCGCCATCCTTCAGTTCGGCCAGCGACTTGATCTTCTTGCTGTAGATGCCGATCGGGAAGATCACGGTCTTGGCGATGCTGACCAGCTTGTAGCCGCGGTCGGCATTCGCATTGTCCAGATAGGGCTGGTGCTGGTAGCTGTTCATGTCCAGGTCGCCCGAGGCCAGCGCGACGTTGGGCTGCACATAGTCGGTGAACTCGATCACCTGGACGTTCAGGCCCTGCTTGGCGGCTTCCTGCTTGACCACGTCGAAGATCTGGGCGTGCGGGCCGGCGGTGACGCCAACCTTAAGCGGCTTGTCCTGCGCCAGCGCGGGCTGGGTGAATACGGCGGCGCCGAGGGCGAACGCGGCCAGCGACTTCAAAACCTTGATGCTCATGTTGCGAATTTCCCGAATGTCGGAAGGAGGAGAAGAATGTTCGGTATGTTCAACGATGCGAGATGCGGCGCACGTAGCGGTCGCCCAGGCTCTGGATCAGCTGCACCAGCACGATCAGCACGATGACCACGGCGGCCATCACGTCGGACTGGAAGCGCTGGTAGCCATAGCGGATCGCCAGGTCGCCCAGGCCGCCGCCGCCGATGGCGCCGGCCATGGCCGAGTAGCCGATCAGGCTGACCACGGTGACGATGGTGGCGGCGATCAGGCCGGGCAGCGCTTCGGGCAGCAGCACCTTCATGATGATCTGCATCGGCGAGGCGCCCATGGCGCGCGCGGCGGTGATCAGGCCCGGATCGACTTCGCGCATGGCGTTCTCGGCGATGCGCGCCATGAACGGGATCGCGGCCACCGACAGCGGCACGATGGCGGCGGTGGTGCCGATGGAGGTCTGCGCCACCAGCCGCGTGAACGGAATGATGGCGACCATCAGGATCACGAACGGCACCGAGCGGGTGGCGTTGATGACCGCACCCAGCGCGTGGTTGACGGCCTGGTTCTCCAGCATGTTGCCGCGCGCGGTCACGGTCAGGATCACGCCCAGCGGAATGCCGACCAGCACCGCGATGGCGCTGGCCACGCCCACCATCAACAGGGTATCAAGCAGCGACGTAATAAGCAGGTCGATCAGTTGCGGGCTCATGAGCGATTTCTTCAACGGTGATGTCACGGGCGGTCAACGCGGCGATGGCGTCCTTGACCGCGGCGGGCGCGCCTTGGGCCAGCACGAACATCGTGCCGACGGCCACGCCCTGGATGTCTTCGACGCGCGCCTGCACCAGGCCCACGTCCAGCGAATACTGCGTCGCTAGGTCGGACAGGAACGAGCCCGACGCGTCGGTGCCGGTCAGCGACAGGCGCAGCAGGCGCACGGCCTGGCCCGGCTTGGCGGCGGCCAGCGTCTCGATGCGCTGCTTGACGGCGGCCAGCGTGGCATCGGTCAGGTCCGACGCGGTTGCGGCCGACACCATGGCGCGGGTCACTTCGTGGCGCGGCTGCGCGAACACTTCGCGCGTGCTGCCCATCTCGACCACTTCGCCCTGCGACAGCACGGCCACGCGGTCGCAGACCTCGCGCACCACTTCCATCTGGTGCGTGATCATGACCACGGTCACGCCGGTCTTGCGGTTGATGTCGCGCAGCAGCGCCAGGATGTTGTGGGTGGTCTCGGGATCGAGTGCGGACGTGGCTTCGTCGCTGAGCAGCACGTCCGGATTGTTGGCCAGGGCGCGCGCGATGCCGACGCGCTGCTTCTGGCCGCCACTGATCTGGCTGGGATAGCGGTCGCGCAGATGCTCCAGGCCCACCAGGGCCAGCAGGCGTTCGACGCGGGCCGGGATCTCGCTCTTGGCGACGCCGGCGATTTCCAGCGGCAGCGCCACGTTGCCATACACCGTGCGGCGCGACAGCAGGTTGAAGCCCTGGAACACCATGCCGATGCGGCGACGCTGCGCGCGCAATTGGGCCTCGCTCAGTCCGGTCAGCGCCTGGCCGCCGATGGCGATGGAGCCTTCGTTGGGACGCTCCAGCAGGTTGATGCACTGGACCAGCGTGCTTTTACCGGCCCCGCTGGGGCCGATGATGCCGAAGACCTCGCCCTGCTGGATGTGCAGGTTGATGCCACGCAGCGCCTGGAACTGGCCATGCGGCGTGGCGTAGGTCTTGGATAGGTTCTCGATCTGAATCATGGCAAGCGATTTTGTATCTTTTCTCTTCTGAAGAGAACGACCGTTTTTTCCATTTTTAATAACTAACAGCAATATAGAATGCGCCGGCGCAAAGACGTAAAGGGCAGCCGGGAAGGAAAGCCTTCCTGACTGCCCTTTTGCATGGGTGGCCGGCGAACCGGCCGCGCCTGGCTCAGCGAGCGCGCGAAATACGGACTTCCGCGCCGCGGCGCTTGACCTCCAGGCCCTCGGACGGCGAAATGCGCAGGCCTTCCAGCCCCTTGATGTAGCTGGAGCCCTGCATCTGCATGACGCGGATCTTGTTGCGCATGACCACCGGGTTGTGCACCGGCATGCCGAACATCCAGACTTCGTCCAGGATGCGGGCCGAATTGAATTCGCCGGTGTGCTGCGCCGTCGGGCCGAGACAGAGCATGTGCCCTTCGCGGCCGAACACCGGGAACTGGCCCAGGTCGCAGTCGATGGTCCAGGTGGTGCCGCCTTCGTAGCGGTGGCCGGTGTTCAGGTCCCACCAGGCCTCGCCCTTGGGCAGGTACACCCGCACCTGCTTGCCCGGCGCGGTGATCGGCGCCACCAGCAGGGCCGGGCCCAGCAGGTACTGCAGATCCCATTCGTGGGCATGCGGATCGTTCGGGAACGACAGCGCCATGGAACGCTGCACCGGCAGGCCGGTGCGCGCGGCGTCCTCGATGGCGCCCAGCACATAGGGCACCAGACGGTAGCGCCACTGCATCCAGGTCCTGACGTGGGCCAGGGTCTCGTCGCCGAAGTCCCACGGCAGCAGGCCGTTGACGCCCTGGAACGAGAAATTCGCCGAAAACACGCCCGCCGTCAGCCAGCGCAGGTAGAGTTCCGGTGTCATGTCGGCGGTGCCGCGCGATGCGGTGCCGATGCCATGCACCTGGACCGGCAGGCCCGAGGCGCCGATCGACAAGGCGGTGCGCAGGGTATGGCGCAGGCCTTCCCAGCTATTGTCGACCTGCGGCCCCACCTGCCACGGCAGGCGCTGCGCGGCGGGGAACAGGTCGGTGCTGGGCACCACGCCCTCGGGCGGCACCTTCAGGCCGGCGACGGCGTCGAACAGCGCGCGGCGCACCAGCAGCGGATACATGCTGCGCAACGCCGGGCCGGTTTCGCCGTTGCGCGCGGAGACGCCGTCGGGAATCGCGATCTGGGCGTCGCAGGCGGGCGCGTCCAGGCCGTCGTCGATCAGTTGGCGATGGCGCTCGACCCACAGGTTGTAGATGTCGCGGTAGGTCAGGTCCAGCAGGCCGTAGGGCTGGCCCGAGGTGGCGGCAATGCCGTCGAACACCTGCGCCGAACCGTCTTCGCGCGTGAGCAGCCAGCCGCGATCTTCGAGCTCCTCGAACAGCGGGCTGGTCTTGACGACGCCGGGAAAGCCCGACGCCGCCACGTGCACGTTGTGCTTGTGGAACAGCGCCAGCATCTGCTTGGCGTCGGGGAAGCGCTGGGCGTCCCACTCGAACACGGTCTTGTCGGCCTGGAAGCCCCAGGCCGCCGGTTGCGCCAGCGTCACCGCGTCGACCGGGATCTGGTTCTCGCGCATGCGACCCAGCAGCGCCACCGTCTGCGTCGGCATTTGACCGCTGGCCTGTTGCAGCCACGCGCCCATGGCCCACAGCACAGGCTGGCCGGCACGGCCGGTCAGCGCGGTGTACTGGTTCAGGATTTCGGCGGGTTCGCCGGCGAACAGGAACACGTCCAGGACCACGTCGTCGACACTGACGACATAGGCCGAATCGGCCGGCGCCACCCCGACCGCGTGTTCGACGCGGCGCATCGTGTTGACATACACGCCCCAGCCACGCGGGCTCCATGCCAGCGGCAGGGCTCGGTGCTCGGGGTCGTCCGAGACCACCGATTCCTCGCGGCGGTTCAGGTCGCCCGGGGTTTCGCCCAGCCCATAGACGCGTTCTTGCGGCAGCAGGGTGAAGCCCGCCGTCCACACCGCGTCGTCGGCCTGGTCCAGCGCGTTGTGCCCGAATGCGGGCGTATGCGCGGAAACCTCGGATTCGAACACCCGTTCGTCGTTGCGGAACAACGCGATACGCACGGGATTGGATTGGATTTCCAGGGCCACATCGCCCTGGGTGATGCGCCAGCCGTCCCCGCCGTCGCGTGGGGCGATGGCGGCCTCGCCCACCGCCTCCTGGCGCGCGAGCAGCATCTCGGCCACGGCGCGCGCACGCGCGCCGGGCTTGTCATCGGTAAGGTGGTTCGCCTCGCCGCAGCGCAGGCGAAATACACCAGGCGCATGCGCCTCGACTACCAGGTGCAACCCATCGCCCGCGTCGAAATCGATGCGACTGGGGCGGGACGTCAGCAGCTCGACGGTGTCGAGCTGGGTAGTATGGGCAAAGTCGAACTTGGGCGGCACAGAGCATCCCCCGGCTTAAGCCAAAAACCATCAAAAGACGCTATTTTGACGGATTTGAGCTTTGAAATAAACTCGGTCCCTCTTTTGGACGGCGATATCATCCAAAAAAGGGGTCGCAAAGCCCCCGGCCGGCCCGTATCCGGCTCATCGCCGGCGCGCCGCCGCAACGCCATGCCTGCCCCAACGCGGGCCCATTTGGCGCCAAATCCTGGCATTTGCAGTCATTCTACGCCACCCCCTTCAACCCCTCCGCGCGCCACGCAAGTTTTTTCAGCGCGGCGCAATCAGTTGGGACAAATCGGTTTCAAGAGGTGACGGTTCGCCGCAAAGCCGGGACGCGATCAGATCTCCCATCAAGGCCGACCAGGACAACCCACGCGAAGCATAGCCAGCGGCCAGCCACAGGCCCGGCGCATGGGCCAATTCGCCCACGGCCGGCAGGCGCCCCGGCAACACCGCCCGCCACCCCGCCCAGCCCGGCAGGCTACCGGGCGCCAGGTCATGCAACGTGGCCAAGCCGTCGCCAAGCAGGCCGGCGGCTTTGTCCAGGGTGACGCGTTGGCCTTCGGCGCCGATGCGCGCCTCAGTGGCGCCATGCACATAAGTGCTGCCCACCACGCAGCCGCTGCCCGTGTCCGGCAGCAGGTAGCCTTCGCCTCCCACCACGCAGCGCGGACCGCCACCCAGCGCGGCCGCCGGCACCAGCGTGACCTCGCCCGCCAGCGCATGCATCTGCGCCACGCGCGGCAACGGCGCCAGCAGGTCGCTGGCTGCCAACACCTGCCGCGCGCCGAAAGCATTGGCAAGGATCACATGGGTGGCCTGCCCCAGCGTCGCTCCCGCCGCATCCAGCGCGCGCCAGCCCCCGGCGTCGCGCGCCAGCCGCGCCACACAGCCCGGCGCCACCTGCACGCCGGCGGTCGCCAGCAAGGCGGGAATCAATTCGCTCGGCTGCACCAACATGCCCTGGCCGAAAAACACGCCGCCGCGCGCCAGCGGCAGGCCAGCCAGCGCGCTGGCCTCGTCGCGGCCCACCGCGCGCACCCAATCGGCGGGAAACGCCAGGGTCGCCAAGGTGTCCGCCAAGGCCGCCGCGCGGCCCGCATCGCGATCCAGCTGCACCGTGCCACACACCCTCGGCGCCGCCCCGCCCGGTAGTGCGGCCCAGCGCGCCAAGGCGCGGCCACTGCCGGCGCGCGACAGTCGCGCGCGCGCGTTGTCGTCGCGCGCCAGCACCGGTGTCAGCGCCGCCGCGACATGGCCGGCATGGGCCGGCGCGCCGCGCGCCAGGCCCGCATCCAGTACCGTCACCCCCCAGCCGCGCAGGGCCAGCGCTTGCGCGATGCCGGCGCCGGCCAAGCCGGCGCCCACCACCAGCGCGTGACGGGCTCGCTCGTCCTGCGCGGCCGGCGCGGCGGCCGCGCCCGGCATCGCCGTGGCCACCGTCATATGCCATTTGCCGCCATAGCCCGGCGCGCGCCGGGCCTGGAACCCCGCTTCCTGCAGGGCACGCCGCAACTCACCGGTGCAGGCCCAGGTGGCCAATGTGGCGCCCGGCGCGGCCAGCCGCGCCAGATCCTTGAGCAACGGCGCCTCCCACATGCGCGGGTTGCGCTCGGGCGCGAAGCCATCCAGGAAGTACGCGTCCACGCGCGCCGACAAGCGCGGCGCCAGCGTCTGCGCGTCGCCGAATCCAAGCGTCAGCGTCACCGCGCCACCCTCGAATTCAAGCCGGTGCAGGCCCGGCAGCAAGGACGGCCACTGCGCCGCCAGTTGCGTCGCCAGGGGCGCCAACGCCTCGGGCGCATGCCGCGCCAGCAGCACCGCCAGATCCTCGCGGCTGAACGGATGCGCTTCCAATGAAAGCACATGCAGGCGGCGCGCACGCTGTGGATCGTCGCGCCACGCGCGCCAGACCGCCAGGAAATTCAGGCCCAGGCCGAAGCCGGTCTCGCAGACCGTGAACGCGTCGCGGCCGCGCCAACGTTCCGGCAGGCCGTTGCCGCGCAGGAACACGTGTTCGGCCTGTCCCAGCGCGCCCGAGGGCGAGTGATAGACGTCGCCATACGCCGGGCTGTAGAGCCGGCCTTGCGCGTCGACGTCGGCAACGGCGGGGATCAGGGGCACATAGGAGGAAGACATGGGGAAAACCGGGCGCTTCAGGAAAATATCGGAAATATCGGCAAAGCGGGATTATCGAACGGCGCGGCCGGCCTGCGTTGGATGCGCGCCACGCGCCGCGCGGCTTTTGGCCTGCCGCAACGGCTTTGACGCATACCTGGGCTTACACTGATTTCATGGAAACCTATGACCCGCCCCGCTCGCTGACCTCGCCCATCGACCTGTGCGCGGCGCTGGACGCCGCGGTCACCGCCGCCCATGCCGGCGCGGCCATCCTGCAATCCTACGCGCATCACCGCGCCGATCTGGTGATCGATCGCAAGGCGCGCAACGATCTGGTGTCGCAGGCCGACCGCGAGGCCGAAGCCGCCATCATCGACGAACTGCAGGCGCGCACGCCGAAATTCGGCATCGTCGCCGAGGAAACCGGCGGCCAGGCGCAGGGCGCGGCCACCTGGTACATCGATCCGCTGGACGGCACCACCAATTTCCTGCACGACATCCCGCACTATGCGGTGTCGATCGCGCTGATCGCCCATGCCGGCACCGCCATCTCGGCCAACGAGCGCCTGGCGCGGGACATGCCCGTGGCCGGTGTGGTCTACGACCCCAGCCGCGAAGAACTCTTCACCGCGGTGTATGGCCTGGGCGCCTGGCTCAATGGCCGCCGCATCACCTGCTCGCGCACCCGCACGCTCGAAGACTCGGTGCTGGCCACCGGCTTTCCATTCCGCGACTTCTCCTTCGCCAGCCAGTACATGCCGATGCTGCACGACGCCATCAACCGCGCGCGCGGCGTGCGGCGCATGGGCGCGGCCGCGCTCGACCTGGCCTGGACCGCCTGCGGCCGCTACGACGGCTATTGGGAAATGGGCCTGGCGCCATGGGATGTGGCCGCCGGCACGCTGATCGTGCGCGAAGCGGGCGGCGCCTGCAGCGACATGCACCAACAGGATTCCTGGCCCATCGGCGGGCGCGTGGTGGCCGGCAACCCGGACATCGAGCGCGCCCTGCACGAGATGATCGCGCCGCACCTGGACCAGCCGGGCTGAACGCCCGGCCGGCCCGCGGCCTCAGGCCGGCTGGCCTTGCGGCGCGGCGGCCTCGGCGTCCGGCCGCAATTCGCGCCGCAGGATCTTGCCGACATTGCTCTTGGGCAGTTCGTCACGGAACTCCACATAGCGCGGCCGCTTGTAGCCGGTCAGCTTGTCCTTGCACCACTGCTGCACCTGGGCCTCGGTCAGCGCGGAATCCTTCTTCACCACGAACACCTTGACCGCCTCGCCCGAGTGCTCGTCCGGCACCCCGATGGCCGCGCACTCCAGCACGCCCGGCATCTGCGACACCGCCGCCTCCACCTCGTTCGGATAGACCTTGAAGCCGGACACGGTGATCATGTCCTTCTTGCGGTCGACGATGCGCGTGTAGCCCTTGTCGTCCATGATGCCGATATCGCCGGTGCGGAAATAGCCGTCGGCCGTCATGACGTGACGCGTTTCCTCGGGCTTCTGCCAATAGCCAGCCATGACCTGCGGCCCGCGGATGCTGACTTCGCCACGCTCGCCCAGAGGCACCTCGTTGCCGGCGTCGTCCAGGATGGCGACGTACGTGGACGGCAGCGGCAGGCCGATGGAACCGGAATACGCCGTGGCGTCGCACGGATTGACCGTGGCCACCGGCGACGTTTCCGACAGGCCATAGCCTTCGATCAGGGGCTTGCCAGTGATCTTCAGCCAGCGCTCGGCCACCGCCTGCTGCACCGCCATGCCGCCCCCCAGGGCCAGGCGCAGCCCCGAGAAATCCAGTTTGGCGAAATCCTCGTTGTGCACCAGCGCATTGAACAGCGTATTGACGCCGGGAAACACGTTGATGGGCGTCTTGCGCCAGGCCTGGACCAATGACGCCTGATCACGCGGATTGATGATCAGCACATTGCGCATGCCCGCATACATGCCGTAAAGGCCGCAGACCGTCATGGCGAACACGTGGTACAGCGGCAAAGCGCTGAGCACGGTGATCTGGCGGTCCGTCATGTCGCGCAGCGCGGGCGCCGCCACCGCTTCCATCTGCTTCACGTTGGACGTGAGGTTGCGATGCGTCAGCATCGCGCCCTTGGGCACCCCGGTGGTGCCACCGGTGTATTGCAGGACCGCCAGGTCGTCCATCGACAGGACCGGCGCGGTGAACGGCAGGCCGGCGCCGCTGGCCAGCACGCGCGACAACTTCAGCGCGCCCTCGATGCGCCAGGCCGGCACCATCTTCTTGATATAGCGGGCGGCCAGGTTCACCAGCGGCGCCTTCAGGCCGCCCAGCAGGTCGCCGGGACCGGTCACGACAATGTGCCTGAGCTGGCCGCGATCGGCCACGCTTTGCAGCGTGTGGGCGAAATTCTCGAGAATGACGATGACCGCCGCGCCGCTGTCCAGCAACTGCCGCTGCAGTTCGTCGGCCGTATACAGCGGATTGACGTTGACGACCGCATGGCCGGCCCGCAGGGTGCCCAGCAGCGCAACCAGATATGCCGGCACGTTCGGCATCATCAGCGCCACGCGCGAGCCCTTGGGCAGGCCAAGGCTTTGCAGCCAGGCGGCGAACGCGCGGCCTTGCGCATCCAGTTGCGCGTAGGTGATGTCGCTGCCCATGGCGGTGCAGGCGACGCGCCCGGCATACTGCTTGCAGGCCCGGTCCAGCAGGTCGGTAAGCGATGCGTACTCGTCAATGGAGATATCGGCGGGAACCCCTTGCGGGTAATGGGCAAGCCACGGGCGAGTCATGGTGTTTGTCTCCATTAAATTGGCTTTTGATTGATGATAACCTTGTTGCGTTCCCAAATTCCGCCCGAAGCCTCCCATGAAACTGCTCGATCCCATCGTCGCCTGGCGCGACGAGATCTCCCAGATCCGGCGCGATATCCACGCGCATCCTGAATTGGCGTTCGAGGAATTCCGCACCGCCGACGTGGTCGCGGCCAAGCTCGAGGAATGGGGCATTGAAATCCACCGCGGCCTGGGTGGCACCGGGGTGGTCGGCACCATTCGCGGCAACCGTCCCGGCGAACGCGCCGTCGGCCTGCGCGCCGACATGGACGCCCTGCCCATGCAGGAAGCCAACACCTTCGCCCACGCCAGCCAGCACGCCGGCAAGATGCACGCCTGCGGCCACGACGGCCACACCGCCATGCTGCTGGCCGCCGCGCGCTACCTGTCGCAGCACCGCGATTTCGCCGGCACGGTCTACGTCATCTTCCAACCCGCCGAAGAAGGCGGCGGCGGCGCCAAGCGCATGATCGACGATGGCCTGTTCACCCGCTTCCCCATGGAAGCAGTGTTCGGCATGCACAACTGGCCCGGCATGGCGCCCGGCCAGTTCGGCGTGACCGCCGGCCCCATCATGGCCTCCAGCAACGAATTCTCCATCGTGATCAAGGGCAAGGGCACCCATGCCGGCATGCCCAACCTGGGCATCGACCCGGTCATGGCGGCCGTGCAACTGGCGCAGTCGCTGCAGACCATCATCACGCGCAACCGCAATCCGCTCGACGCCGCGGTGCTCAGCATCACGCAGATCCACGCCGGCAGCGCCGACAACGTGGTGCCCAACCACGCCGAACTGCGCGGCACGGTGCGCACCTTCACGCTCGAGGTGCTGGACCTGATCGAACGCCGCATGGAAGAAATCGCGCGCCACACCTGCGCGGCCATGGACTGCGAGGTCGAGTTCACCTTCCAGCGCAACTATCCGCCCACCATCAACCACCCGGACGAAGCGGCCTTCTGTGCCGATGTCATGCGCGACATCGTCGGCGACGACAAGGTCAACGACCATGTCCAGCCCACCATGGGCGCCGAGGATTTCGCATTCATGCTGCAGGAACTGCCCGGCTGCTATGTCTGGATCGGCAATGGCGTCGGCGACCACCGCGCCGCCGGCCATGGCCTGGGCCCGTGCATGCTGCACAACGGCAGCTACGACTTCAACGATGAGCTGCTGCCGCTGGGCGGCACCTATTGGGTGCAACTGGCCCTCAAGCGCCTGGCCAGACCCTGAGGCCGCGCTTCCCACGGGCGGGCGGCCTGCGGCCGGCCCGCGCGAGGCGCCTTTCGGCGTGAACCGGCCCTAGCCGCCTTCCGCCGGACCGGTCCGCACCGCCTGGCACATCGCCAGGAAACGCAGGGCGGCGCGGGCGGCGGCGTCGGCATGCGGCACCAGGATGCTCAAGGTGCGCGTCAGAGGCCGCGGCAACAGCCGCAAGGCCGCCAGCGCGCCATCTTCATGCCGCATCGACATGGCCGAGACGAACCCCACGCCCAGCCCGGCGCGCACCGCCTGCTTCACCCCTTCCACCCCGGCCAGTTCCAGGCCCACCGCCGGCGCCAGGCCGGCATCCGCGAAAGCCCGTTCGACCAGCCGCCGCACCCCAGAGCCAGGCTCGCGCATCACCAGCGCCGAGACCGCCAGGTCCCGCAGTGTCACCGCGCCCTTGCCCGCCAGGGAATGATCGGCGCGCACGATCGCCACCACCTCGTCCTGCCGCCAGGCATGCACGGCGGTATCGGCGGGCAGGCCCGCGGGCACATCGCCTTCGATGAAGGCCAGATCCAGCGCCGGCAGGCGTTCGACGATTTCACGGGTATTGCCATCGGACAGGTGCAGGCTGACGGCGGGAAAGGCGTGGCGGAAATCCGCCACCAGCCCAGGCAGGAGATAACTGGCCGGCGTGGTGCTGGCCCCCAGGCGCAGCACCCCGGTTTCCAGGCCGCGCCAGGATTCCCGCACCGCCTGCGCCTGGCGATACACCTGGCGCAACTGGCGCGCCTGCTCGGCCAGGCGTTCGCCCGCCTCGGTCAACGCGATGCCGTGGCCGCTGCGGCGATACAGCGGCTCGCCAAACCATTCCTGCAACGCCCGCAACTGGCCGGAGACCGCGGGCTGCGACAGGTGCAGTTGCTGCGCCGCGCGGCTGATATTGCCGGCATCGGCGACGGTGGCGAAGGTAAGCAATTGATCAGGGGTCATGGGCGCTGGCGGCGCGTCAGGAAACCGGGCACGGCCTCGATATCGGAATTATCGATATTTCATATCAAAAATGAAAATTTTCCAAATAACAGGCCTGAAATTATTATTTCGGCTAGTTATTTAGATATGCAGAAAGGCCCGCCATGAGCACCGCCACCAGCGCCGCCCCCCAACCCGTCACACCCGCCGCTCCCCCCGCCGCCGCGGCTGCCGCCACGCCCTGGCGCGACAAGCTCAACGGCGTCCTGTTCGTCGGCCTCATGTCGGCCGCGGTCATGCAGCTGGCGGACCTGCCCGCCATCCGCCAGCTCGGCTTTTCGCCGCTGGTGGTGGGCATCGTCTGCGGCATGCTGTACGGCAACTTCCTGCGCGGCACCATGCCGGTCGACTGGGGCGTGGGTGTCAACTTCACCGCGCGCCGGCTGCTGCGGATCGCGGTGGCCTTCTATGGGCTGAACATCAGCATCCAGCAGATCGCCGCCGTCGGCCTGCCGGGCCTGGCGGTATCGGTGGCGGTGGTGGTGGGCACGCTGCTGCTCGGCACCTGGGTCGGCCAGCGCGTGCTGGGGCTGGACCGCGATACCGCCATGCTGACCGCCGCCGGCAGCGCCATCTGCGGCGCGGCCGCGGTGCTGGCATTCGAGCCGACCCTGCGGGCGCAGCCGCACAAGAGCGCCGTGGCGGTGGCCACCGTGGTGCTGTTCGGCACGCTCTCGATGTTCCTGTATCCGGTGCTGTACCACGCGGGCTGGCTGCATTTCGACACCCAGGCCCTGGGCATCTACATCGGCGGCACCATCCACGAGGTTGCGCAGGTGGTCGGGGCCGCCAGCAACATCGACCCCGCCACCACGGAAGTCGCCACCATCGTCAAGATGACCCGGGTCGCGCTGCTGGTGCCGGTGCTGCTGGTGCTGGGCCTGTACCTGCGCAGCGCCGCCAGCCACGCCAGCGGCGGAGCCAAAGGCGCCAAGCTGCCGATCCCCTGGTTCGCGGTCGGCTTCCTGGCCCTGGCCATCGTCAATTCGCTCAACATCATCCCGGCCGACGCCATCGCCGCGATCCGCCGCCTGGATGTCTTCGCCCTGACCATGGCCATGACCGCGCTGGGCATCGAGACCCGCTTCGCCAATATCCGCAAGGCCGGTCCCCGCGTGATGGCGCTGGGCCTGATTCTCTACGCCTGGCTGCTGGTCGGCGGCTACGGCATCGTCAAGCTGGCCTCCTGATCCGCGCCCGCCTCGATAAAGCGCGCCGACGGGGCGCCGGCCCGCGCCGGCGTCCCGTTTTTCCTGCATAATCGGCTGGTTGCCTTGCATTGGAGCCGGCCGCATGACCTCCAGCACCCAAACCCCCTTCACGACCCTGCCCGCCAATCGCGAGGCGGTATTGCGCGTCATGCCGATGCCCGCGGACGCCAACATCCACGGGGACGTTTTTGGCGGCTGGATCATGTCCCAGGTCGACATCGCCGGATCCATCCCGGCCGCCCGCCGCGCCGCCGGCCGGGTCGCCACCGTCGCCGTCAACGCCTTCCAGTTCAAGCAACCCGTGTTCGTGGGCGACCTGCTCAGCTTCTATGCCGCCATCGTCAAGACCGGCACCACTTCCGTCACCGTCTCGGTCGAGGTCTACGCGGAACGCCAGCGCCTGGACGCCGAAGTCGTCAAGGTCACCGAAGCCACGCTGACCTACGTCGCCACCGACGAAGCACGGCGCAGCCGCCCCCTTCCCATTCTTTGAGCCGTAACGCATGACGCAGTCCGCCGCCGCGCAGAAACCGCCCGCGACGCCCCGCCGCCTCGACCCGGAAGACGCGCAGCACGCTCTGGCCGAAGTCCAGGAATGCCTGCGCCGCCAGCAACTGGTCGCCGACCTGGTGCACCGCCAGGAAGAAGGCGACGCCAAGGCGAACCTGGTCGAGGACCTGGTTCACCGCCAGCACGAAGCGGAACTCAAGACGCTGCTGGACGGCCTGCATCCGGCGGACATCGCCTTCATCCTGGAATCGCTGCCCAAGGACGAGCGCCAGGCCATCTGGCAGTTGGTCAGCCCCGAGCACGATGCCGACGTGCTGCTCGAGGTCGAAGACTGGGTCCGGGAATCGCTGATCGAAGCGATGGACCGCCAGGACCTGGTGGCCGCCACCGGCAACATGGACGCCGACGAACTGGCGGACCTGGCGCCCGACCTGCCACCGGACGTCGTGGCCGAAGTGCAGAAGGGCCTGACCGAGGAAGAACGGGCGCAGTTGCTGGAAGCCATGGGCTATCCGGAAGACAGCGTTGGCGCCATCATGGACTTCGAAATGGTCCGGGTGCGCGAGGACGTCACGCTCGAAGTGGTGCTGCGCTACCTGCGCCGCCTGCACGAGCTGCCCGACCACACCGACCAGATCTTCGTGGTCGACCGCCAGGACAAGCTGCAAGGCATCCTGCCCCTGTCGCGCCTGCTGGTCAGCGAGCCCGAGACCGAAGTGCGTGCCGTCATGAACTCGGATTTCCTGACGCTCAATCCGCTCGATTCCGACGCCGACGCCGCCGGCGCCTTCGAGCGCTACGACCTGGTCTCGGCTCCCGTGATGGACGACCAGGGCCGCCTGATCGGCCGCGTCACCATCGCCGACGTGGTCGACGTGATGCGCGAAGACTCGCAGGAACAGGCCCTGTCGCGCGCCGGCCTGCAGGAAGAAGACATCTTCGCGCCGGTCAGCACGGCGCTGCGCAACCGCGCCCCATGGCTGCTGTTCAACCTCTGTACCGCCGCCACGGCCTCGTTCGTGGCTTCGCAATTCGAAGGCACGGTCAGCCAGATCGTGATCCTGGCGTTCCTGATGTCCATCGTCGCCGGCATCGGCGGCAACTCGGGCAACCAGACCATGACGCTGATCATCCGCGCCCTGGCCATGGGCCGCATCACTGGCCGCAACCTGTGGCAACTGGTCAAGCGCGAATTGCTCGTGACCCTGATGGTGGGCCTGTGTGGCAGCCTGGTGGCGGCCCTGTTCGCCTGGGCCATCTCGCACTCGATCTCGATCGCGCTGGTCATGATGGCGGCAATGGTCTGCAACATGCTGGTCGGTGCATCCGTCGGCGTACTGGTGCCAATGGTGCGGGCCCGTTTCGGCAAGGACCCCGCCATGGGATCTTCAGTGCTGCTGACCTTCGCCACCGATTCGCTGGGCTTTTTCATCTTCCTGGGCCTGGCGACGATCTTCCTGCTGTAGCGCCCCCGCAACGGCCGGGCCGCCGATTGTTTCACGGCATATCCGAGGTCCTGTTTTGACAGCGGCATGACAGTAAAAAGACCGGCGGCTCCGTTACAGTAACGGGGTTGTCATCATTACTGTCCCTACAATGACCGCCAAATTCCGGGCAGCGCTTTTCTGCCTGCTGCTCTCGACCTTCAGCGCCGCCGCGCACGCCTGCGACAACCTGCCTTCGTGGGCCCAATCCGCCTGTCAACGCCTCGACCAGATCTGGACCGAAGGCGGCAACGACCTCTATTTCAGTGGTTACTCCTGGCACAACCGCGCCATGTACAGCCGCGAAAAGATCAACAGCTTCAACGAGCTGGCCTGGGGCGGCGGCTACGGCCGCAGCATCTACGACGAAGACGGCGACTGGCAGGGCCTGTACGCCATGGCCTTCCTGGACTCGCACAGCAAGGTCGAACCCATCGCCGGCTATGGCTTCCTGAAAATCGGGCGGGTCGGCGAGAACTTCCGACTGGGTGCCGGCTACACGGTTTTCCTGACCGCGCGCCACGACATCATGAGCTACGTACCGTTCCCTGGGGTTCTGCCACTGGTCTCTGCCGGCTACAAGGACACCATGCTGTACGCCACCTATATCCCCGGCTCGCGCGGCGCCGGCAACGTGCTGTTCATGTTTGGCCGCTGGGCCTTCTGACGCACCGGCCGGCGAGCCTTTCGGCGGGCCGGCCAGCCCGGCCTCAGCAGGGCTGCGAGCCCAGCCGGCGCACCAGATCTCCGAGGCGCCAGTCGTCGATGCCATGGGCGCGCAGCGCCTTCTCGGTTTCCACCACATAGTCCAGGCACGGGCCCGAATGCCCGACCGCGTTGCGCACCGACGCCAACAGGCGGTCGTCGGTCAGGCCGGCAGCGTATTCCCGGCAAGCGCGATTGAGCAGGAACACCAGGGCCCGCACCGGCGCCGGCTCGGTATGGCAAGCCAGCCAGCGGGGCGTATAGGCGCCGGTGACCATCTCGCGGCGCCACAACGCCTCGAACACCGCCGGAACGTCGCAGGCCGCGATCTGGAAGGCCACGCCCCGGCAGCAGCCGCCGCGATCCAGGCCGAACACCAGCCCGGGATTGTCGGGCGACCCGCGATGATCGTGCGACCACAGGCACAGCGAGCGGTGATACCCGCGCACCGTGGCCAGGCGCCGTTCGCGCCAGGCGAACCCGGGATGCCAGATCAGGGACCCGTAAGCGAACAGCCACAGGTCTTCGGTGCCATTCCATCCAGCCAAAAGCGCATCCACCGACGCGGGTGGCGTCTGCGCCAATCCGGCACAGCCGGCGGGTACTGCCAACGACATAGGGTCCTCTGGTATCGCGGGTTCATTCCATCAGGAATGCCGGATATCCTACGCCGCCCGCCACGCAAAAGCATTGCGAGATGGGCCGCGAGCAACACGCCGAAAGAGATTTGTATTTGCCGCAAGCGGCCGCCAGTGGAAAAAATTTGCGTCCGCGCCATCCGCGCCATTTCCGCCGGCGCACCAGCGCCGGCCTGACCGTGGCGGCGCGCCGGGACCAGACGCCGCTAGACCGCGTCCAGCGGCAACTCGGTGGTGCTCTTGATGACTTCCATCGAGAAGCTGGCGCTGACGTCCAGCAGGTCGACTGCACCGATCAGGCGGCGGTAGAAGCGGTCGTAGGCCGCCATGTCCTCGACCACCACCTTGAGCAGGTAGTCGATATCGCCCGCCATGCGGTGGAACTCGACCACGTTCGGCAACGCCATGACGGCGTTGATCAGGCTCTGGGTCCACTTCTCGTTGTGCTGGCTGGTCTTGATGGACACGAACACCGTCAGGTTCAGCCCCAGCGCCCGCGGATCCAGCAGGATGGCGTTGCGGGCGATGACACCATCGTCCTTGAGCTTCTGGATGCGGCGCCAGCATGGCGTGACGGACAGGTTGACCTGTTCTGCGATCTCGGCGACCGAGCGGGTGGCATCCTTCTGCAGCAACGCCAGGATCTTGATGTCCGTCTGGTCCATGGAGGTTCCTCAAGCGATATCGGCGCCATCTTGCCCTGCCGCCCCGCCCGCGTCCAGCCGCGGAACACCCTAGGGCCGTTCACATTGGAAGGAGCCCCGCCCAGGCCCTGGGCGCATGTCGAAAGGCTCGCCTGCGCGTCACGCCGCGGGCCGGGCGGCCGGCGCCCGCTGGCGGCGTCAGTAAGTCCCTGGGTAGCCGCCGCCGTCGATCAGGATGTTCTGCGCCGTCATGTAGCCCGCCTGCGCCGAGCAGATGTAGGCGCACAGCGCCCCCAGTTCTTCCGGCTGGCCATAGCGGCCGGCCGGATTGGCACGGGCGCGCTCGTCCCACAACTGCTCGAAGGTCTTGCCGCCCTGCTCCACCATGCCGCGGATGTGACGGACCTGCGCGTCGGTCGCAAATGCCCCGGGCAATAGATTGTTGATGGTCACGTTGTGGCTCACCGTCTGCCGCGCCAGGCCGCCAACGAAGCCAATCAATCCGGCGCGCGCGCCGTTGGACAGTCCCAGTTCGGCATGCGGCGCCTTGACGCTGCGCGACACGATGTTGACGATGCGCCCGAAGCGCCGCTCGATCATGCCGTCGACTACCCGCCGGATCATGTCGATCGGCCCCAGCATCATCGCGTCCAGCGCAGCCACCCAGTCTTCGTGCGACCAGTCGCGGAAATCGCCCGGCAGGGGCCCATCGGCATTGTTGACCAGGATGTCCGGATGCGGACAGGCGGCAAGCGCGGCATCGCGCCCCTCCGGCCGGGTCAGGTCGGCCGACACCCAGCCCACGCCGATGCCCGCCGTCTGCGAGATTTCTGCCGCGGCCTGCTCCAGCGTCTGCGGATTGCGGGCGGCGATCGTGACCGACACCCCCTCGCGCGCCAATTGCAGCGCACACGCCCGGCCCATGCCGCGGCTGCCGCCGAATACCAATGCCGTCCTGCCGCTGATCCCGAGATCCATGCCCGCCCCTCCAGAGTGGTACCAAGAAGCGAACCAGTATAGGAGTGCGGGCGCCCTGCCGGGATGGATTTTTTTCGCCGCTCAGCCCATCCACTGGCTGACCGGAGCGGCCGCGTCCTGCAGCGGCTGCGCCACTACGTCGATCAGCGCCGGCCCGTCATGCTCCATGGCCGCCTTGATCGCCGCGTCCAGCTTCGCGGGGTCCTCGACCCGCCACGCCTTCACGCCATAGGCTTCGGCGATACGGGCGTGGTCGGTGCGGTCGAAGTCCACGCTGTAGTAGCGCTTGTCGTAGCCGGCCTTCTGGCTGGCCTTGATCCAGCCATAGACCGAATTCGAAAACACCACCATCAGCAGCGGCGCCTTGTGGCGCACGATGGTCTCCAGTTCGCCGACCGTGAAGCCGAAGCTGCCGTCGCCCATGACCGAGACGCACTTGGCGTTCGGCCGGCCCACCCAGGCGCCCAGCGCCGCCGACATCGAGAATCCCAATGCGCCATGCGCGCGATTGGTGATGAAATGGCGGCCGGGCCGCGACACGTCGTAGTAGGCCGAGAAATACGGGCACGGCGTACCGGGATCGGCGCACACCACGGCGTCATCGGGCAACAGGCGATTGAGCGACTGCACCACGCGTTCGGGGCGGATCGGCGCATCCAGGCTGCTGGCCAAGGGCTCCAACTGCGCGCGGCGCGCGGCCTTGGCGCGTCCGGCCAGCACCGCGCCATCGGCCGCGTCGGCGGGACGGTGCGCCAGGCGCGCCTGCACTTCGGCGCCCAGCGCCTGCAACGCCAGCTTGGCATCGCCCACCATGCCCACTTCGGTCAGGTAGTTGGCGCCGATCACCATCGGGTCGATGTCGATGTGCAGGATCGGCACGTCGCGATTCGGGAAGCGCCAGTGTTCCGTCGAGGTCGACCCGGCGCGGCAGCCGACGAACAGCACCACGTCGGCCGCGGCCACCACATCGCGCGTCGCCATCACGCCGCCGTTGGAACCGACCACGCCCGCATTGAGCGGATGAGTGTCAGCCAGACTGCCTTGCCCGCTGACGGTCACGCAGACCGCCGCCTTCAGGCTCTCGGCCAATTCCTGCAAGGCGCCGCAGGCGCCGGCGATCACCACGCCGCCGCCGCAGATGATAACGGGGGCGCGCGCGCCCACCAGCCGCTGCGCGGCGCGCGCCACGTCGGCCGGATCCGGCGCATAGCGCAGCGACGGGAATTGCGCGTGCTCGGGCTGGGCCCAGACGTCGGCGGCATCGACCTGCTGCTTCATGACGTCATAGGGAAAGCACAGATGCGCCGCGCCGGGCTTGCCGGTGGTCATGGCGCGGAACGCCGCGCGCACCATGCCGGGAATCTGGTCGGCGCGGTCGATGGTGCGGTTCCACTTGGTCAGCGGCCGGTACAGCGCCTCCTGGTCCAGTTCGGTCAGCGGATACTTGCCGCGCGAGCCCACCGCCACATCGGAGGTGATGCCCAGCACCGGGATGGACGACTCGTTGGCCTCCACCAATCCCGGCAGCAAGTAGGTTGCGCCGCCACCGCTCGGTCCTTCGCACACGCCGACCTTGCCGGTCACGCGGGCATAGGCGTCGGCCATGTAGCCGGCGCTGCGCTCATCCCGGGTCAGGATGTGCCGCATGCCATGATCGAGCCGGTAGAGCGCATCGTAGAACGGCAGGCTGGTATCGCCGCAAAGGCCGAAGATGTGTTTGACGCCGTTGTGTTGCAGCATCCGCACCATTGCTTCGGCGCCAGTCAGGGTATCCATGTCTTCTCCATGCTGTACGCGGATCGGGCAAAGCGCCATGGCGCTTCGCCCCGGACCGCTCAGTTGTCCAGATTGATGTTGTTGCGCTTGATGAACTGGCTCCAGCGGTTGTATTCCGCCTTCACATAGGCATCCAGAGCCGGGCCGTTAGACGCCACGATCTCGAAGCCCGCCTCTTCCAGCTTCTTCTTGACCTCGGGATCGGCCAGCACCGTATTGAACGCCTGCGTCAGTTTCTTGACGGTCGCCTCCGGCGTACCCTTGGGCGCGAACATGCCGCTCCACGAATAGGCAACGAATCCGGGGAAACCGGATTCGGCCACCGTTGGCACATTGGGCAGGTCCGGCAGGCGCTTGTCGCCGGCCACGGCCAGCGGCTTGATCTTGCCGGCCTGGATCTGGCCGCGCAGCGCCGCGAAGCTCAGCCAGGTCATGTTGGCCTGGCCGCCCACCACCGCCTGGATCGCCGGGCCGCCGCCGCCATACGGCACGTGCAGCAGCTCGACTTTCGACAGGCGCTTGAGTTCCTCGGGCGCCAGATGATTCAGCGAGCCTACGCCAGTGGAGGCATAGTTGAATTTGTTGGGCGGCTGTTTGGCCGCCGCCGCCAGGAACTCCTTCAGGTTGTTGCCCGGCACGGCCGGGTTGGCGCCCAGAACCAGCGGAAAGCGCACGGTCTGCGTGATGGCGACAAAGTCCTTGAAGGTGTCATAGGGCAGCTTCGGTTTCACCGCCGGGTTGATGCCGTGGTTGTCGAAGCTCACCAGCAGCGTGCTGCCATCGGGCTCGGCCCGCGCCACGAAGGCGGTGGCGATCTGGCTGGCGGCGCCCGGACGGTTTTCCACCACCACGGCGCGGCCGCCCAGTTCCTTGGACAGCCGTGGCTGCATGATGCGGGCCAGGATGTCGGTGCTGCCGCCCGGCGGATAGGGCACCACCAGGACCAGTGGCTTTTCCTCCGCATGGACGGGCGCGGCGGCCAAGCCGCCTCCCAACGCGGCCAGCGCGCAGACGGCCGCTAGCGCGCGCCGGATTGATGAATGGCTCATGAGTTTTCCCCTGATGTTGTGGTGTTGGCCGGCACTACCGAAGCGGGTTCGGCCTGGTCCCGCATGTAAATCGTGGAAAAGCCGGTGCGGATGACGTCCGTGATCTGATCCAGCCGCCTGCCGATATGGCTGCGCATCATGTCCGGCAGGGCCTCGATATCGCGCCGCTCGAGCGCCCCGACGATGCGCATGTGCTCGCCCTGGGTGTGGCTGCGGCGCCCCTGCTGCATGTCGATCCAGCGCACGAAGTGGATGCGCGCGTTGACGCTTTCAAGCGCGCGCACGAATTCGTCGTTGCGCGTATGGCGCGCCAGCATCAGGTGAAACGCCTCGTCCAGTTCCAGCAGGCGGGTCGCGTCGCTGTCCTCGGGCACGTCGCGCGAGCGCTCGACGAAAGCGCGCAACGCCGCCAGCTCCTCGTCGCTGGCGCGCTCGCAGGCCGCGCGCACGATGCCGGCTTCGAGCACGGCGCGATACTCGTAGAGGCTGTGGATCTGCTTGGCATCCAGCAACCGGGCGATGAAGCCGCGGTTCACCGAGCGCGTCAGGAAGCCCTCCACCATCAATTGGTTGAGCACCTCGCGCAGCGGCGTACGGCTGACGTTCAGGCGCCGCGCCAATTCCACTTCGTTGATGCGCTCGCCCGGCTTGAACTCGAAGCTCACCGCCATCGCCTTGACGGCGTTGTACAGCTCGGCCTGGCCGGCCATGGTGCGGGGCGCGGGTCGGGATTGCGTCATAGGGGAACGGCCGCCGGAACGAGATCAATGGAATAAAGTGCATACTAAAGTGCATACACTTTGCTTCGCAACCCGGGTTTGCCCGGAACGCGCGGCAGCGCTCCGCCCCTGTTTGGCAGCGGGCAACGGAATAAAGTCCGGGGCAAGCCGAGTGCGCGCCGCGCCACACCGGCGCGGGCTGCGCACAGACCGGGGTCAGACGCCGGTATCGAGCGTGTAGTGGGCGCCGTCGCGGTTTTCCAGCGTCAGCGCCGACAGCGCGGGTACGACGGCCGCGGGATCTTCCTGCACGTGGATGCGCAGGTTGGCCAGGGGCACATCCCAGCCGCCGCCGGCCGCAGCCTCGGCCGTGACGCCCGCCACCAGGGCCAGGCGCTCGGCCACCTGGCGTGGTTGCGCGGCGCGGGCATCGATGCGATACAGGTTGCGGGCGCCGTTGGGGTGGGCCATCAGCGCGGGCGACCAGACGCACTCGGGCGTCAGGTGGCGGCAGAAATACATGCGGATGCCGGGCAGCGGCTGCTCGGCGAAACGCACGGTGTGGAAACGGGCCTGGACTTCCTGGCCGCCCAGCATGGCGGGACGCGACAATTCCTGCATCGGATTGACGGCGAAGCCAGCGGCGATCAGACGCTCGCGCGTGGCCTCGGCGTCGTAGGTGCGGAACACCAGCGCCTCGAGCCCGAAGGGCGAATCGGCGATTTCCTTGCGCGCGGGCGGCGCGCCGGGCGGCCAGCCCAGCAGTTCGACGTAAGTGCCTTCGAGCACGATCAGGCGATTGCACGAACCCAGGTTGTGCACCGCCTTTTCACTCAGGTGAAAACCCTGCCGCTCGAAGTGCGGCGCCAGCGCATCCAGCCGGTCGCGCACCATGACCACGGCGTGGTCGAACTCGGTTTGGCCGACGGCATGCAGCATGGCGTTATCCGCTCAGACCAGCTTGCCGTGGCACTGCTTGTACTTCTTGCCACTGCCGCACGGGCACGGATCGTTGCGTCCCACCTTGGGCATCGCGTTGCGCACGGGCTGGGCGCCGTTGTCATCGGCCGATTGGGCCAACGCCTCGTCGTAGTCGGAATGGTGGTACTGCACGTTCTGCACATGCGACTGGGCGGCTTCGGCCTCGGCCTGCTCGACCTGCTCCGACGACTGCACGCGCACCGTCATCAGCACGCGCACCACGTCGTCGCGGATGCGGTCCAGCATGCCCGAGAACAATTCGAAGGCCTCGCGCTTGTATTCCTGCTTGGGATTCTTCTGCGCATAGCCGCGCAGATGGATGCCCTGGCGCAGGTAGTCCAGCGCCGACAGGTGTTCGCGCCAGTGCGTGTCGATCGCCTGAAGCATGATCGACCGCTCGAACTGCGACCACGATTCCAAGCCGACCTGGTCGACCTTGCCCTGATAGATGTCGCGCGCCGCCGCGACCACGCGTTCGCGCAGGTCTTCGTCGGTCAGGTTCTCTTCCTTCGCGAGCATCTCGACCAGCGGCAGGTGCACTTGCCAGTCGGCTTCGAGCGCCTTCTGCAGCGCGGGGATGTCCCACTGCTCTTCCACCGATTCCGGCGGCACGTAGGTATTGAACAGCTCGACCACCGCGGCATCGCGCAGGTTCTCGACCATGGGACCGACGCTCGCCGCTTCCAGCACTTCGTTGCGCTGCGCGTACAGCACCTTGCGCTGGTCGTTGGCGACGTCGTCGTACTCCAGCAATTGCTTGCGGATGTCGAAGTTGCGGCCTTCGACCTTGCGCTGCGCGGTCTCGATGGAACGCGTCACCATGCCGGCCTCGATCGGCTCGCCCTCGGGCAGCTTGAGGCGCTCCATGATGGCGCGCACCCGGTCGCCCGCGAAGATGCGCATCAGCGAATCTTCCAGGGACAGGTAGAAGCGCGATGACCCCGGGTCGCCCTGGCGGCCGGCACGGCCGCGCAATTGGTTGTCGATACGGCGCGATTCATGGCGCTCGGTGCCGATGATGCGCAGGCCGCCCGCGGCCTTGACCTGCTCGTTGAGCGGCTTCCAGTCGGCGCGCACCTTCTCGATACGCGCGGTCTTTTCGGCTTCGGACAGCGATTCGTCGGCGCGGAGCAGGTCGACCTGCTTTTCGATGCTGCCGCCCAGCACGATGTCGGTACCGCGGCCCGCCATGTTGGTGGCGATGGTGATGCGGCCCGGCTTGCCCGCCTCGGCGACGATCTCGGCCTCGCGCGCATGCTGCTTGGCGTTCAGCACCTCGTGCGGCAGCTTGGCCTTTTTCAGCAGGCCAGACAGCAGCTCGGAGTTCTCGATGCTGGTGGTGCCCACCAGCACCGGCTGACCGCGCTCGTGGCAGTCGCGGATGTCTTCGAGGATGGCGTTGTACTTTTCCGCGTCGGTCTTGAAGACCTGGTCGTTCTGGTCCTTGCGGACCATGGGCTTGTTGGTCGGGATGATGACCGTCTCGAGCCCGTAGATTTCCTGGAATTCGTACGCTTCCGTATCGGCCGTGCCGGTCATGCCGGACAGCTTCTCGTACATGCGGAAGTAGTTCTGGAAGGTGATCGAAGCCAGCGTCTGGTTCTCGTGCTGGATCTTCACGCCTTCCTTGGCTTCGACCGCCTGGTGCAGGCCGTCGGACCAGCGGCGGCCCACCATCAGGCGGCCGGTGAACTCGTCGACGATGATGACTTCGCCGTCCTGCACCACGTACTGCTGGTCGCGGAAGAACAGCGTGTTGGCGCGCAGCGCCACCATCAGGTGGTGCATCAGCGCGATATGGCGCGGGTCGTACAGCGACTCGCCTTCGGGCAGGATGCCCAGGCGCGCCAGGATGCCTTCGGCGTTGACATGGCCCGCTTCCGACAGGTAGACCTGCTGGCTCTTTTCGTCGACCCAGTAGTCGCCCTCGGGCTCCGGCTCCTGCGGCTTGGGTTCGCTGGCCATGCGGGTCAGCAGCGGTGGCACCGCATTCATGCGGATGTAGAGCTCGGTATGGTCTTCGGCCTGGCCCGAGATGATCAGCGGCGTGCGCGCCTCGTCGATGAGGATAGAGTCCACTTCGTCGACGATGGCGTAGAACAGGCCGCGCTGGCGCCGGTCCTCAACACGGTATTCCATGTTGTCGCGCAGGTAGTCGAAACCGAATTCGTTGTTGGTGCCGTAAGTGATGTCGGCGGCGTAGGCGGCCTTCTTTTCCTCGTTCGGCTGCTGCGGCACCACCACGCCCGTCGTCAGGCCCAGGAAGCGATACAGGCGCCCCATCCATTCGGCATCGCGGCGGGCCAGGTAGTCATTCACCGTGACCACGTGCACGCCCTTGCCGGCGAGCGCGTTCAGGTACACCGGCAGGGTCGCCATCAGCGTCTTGCCTTCACCCGTGCGCATTTCCGCGATCTTGCCGCTGTGCAGCGCGATGCCGCCCAGCATCTGGACGTCGAAGTGGCGCATGCCGAACACCCGCTTGCCGGCTTCACGCACGACAGCGAAGGCTTCGGGCAGCAGCTCATCGAGCGATGTGCCCTGCGCGTGGCGGGAACGGAATTCCGCGGTCTTGGCCGCCAGCTCCGCATCGGAGAGCGCGGAGATCTTGGGCTCCAGCCCATTGATCTGGGTTACCAGCTTGCGATACTGCTTAAGCAGCCGGTCGTTGCGGCTGCCTATGAGTTTTTTGAGCAGAGAAACCATGCGTATGTCGGCCGCACGAGCCCCGCCGCGCCCGCATGGGGCCAGGGCGGCGTCGCCCGTGACTTGATTTATTTGGTTGAGCGGGGGTCCGCTGGGAAACGAACCAGTTTAACGCACCTGGCGCGTAATAGCCTGGCCCTATGGCCAGGTGGCACTGTAGCCCGGCTCGGGCATCAGCGCGTGGCGCCATCGGCGCCGGCTTGCGCCAGCGTCGGCGGAGCGTTCTGCTGCGACCCCAGGAACAGGCGCGGATCGAGCGGCTGGCCGGCCAGGCGCACCTCGAAATGCAGGTGCGGCCCGGTGGAGCGGCCGGACGAACCGACCCGCGCAACCTGCTGGCCGCGCTCGACCAGTTGCCCTTGCTTGACCAGCAGCGACGAAGCGTGGGCGTAGCGTGTGATCAGCCCATCGCCATGGTCGATTTCGACCATGTTGCCGTAGCCAGGATGGAATTTGGCCTCCAGCACCACGCCGCCCGATGCCGCCAGGATCGGCGTGCCCGGTGGCGCGGCGAAGTCCAGCCCCTCGTGCATCGCCGGCCGCCCGGTGACCGGATTGCGACGCCAGCCATACGAGGAACTGAGATAGGGATAGTCGGTGATCGGCATCGCCGTCGGCATGCGCGCCTGGTCGGCCGAACGCCGCGTCAGCGCCGCGTCCAGCAACCTGAAGTTGTCGGTCTGCAGGGCCAGCCGCTCCTGGATCTCGTCAAGCTGGCGGCCCAGGACTTCGGCCGAAGTGGCGCCGGAGGGCGCGCCCTCGATGAACAGGTCGTCCATCACCTGCGTGGCTTCGGGCGCGTGCGGCATGTCGGCCGGCGCCGCTGCCAGTTGCCTGGCCACCTCGGGATCGGTGTAGGCCACTCCGGCCACCTTCGCCACCCGCTGGCCAAGGCCATCGATACTCACCAGCTTGGCCTGCAGCGCCCCGACCTTGGCGGCCAGCAGGTTCATGTTGCCGCGCAGGAAGTCGGCATCACGTCCCGGCTGCTCGGACAGCGGCCAGCCAACCGTGTGCACGGCGGGCAGGATGGGAGTAATGTAGCGCTGGAGGGCCGCGCCGAAGATGGCGGCCGTCATCAGCGCGCCCCCCAGAAACAACGCCAGGCGCGCGCCTCCCAGGGTGAAATGCCCGTCCTGCCCGTCCCGGGCGTGCATAATCACGATTTTCAAGGTTTGCTTCCTAATTCTCAGAGCCGGGATGAATAGACCCACTTCATACCGTCAACGTTCCAGTTCCAGCCGGCGGGGGGAAAATACCGCCCTGGGATGGCTGGGTCATGACATGCGGGGTGCCGGCGTACTGGCGACCGCCCGCAAGCACTTGCAAATCCAATATGCGGTGGCGGCGATCCTGCCCGCCCCGTTGGGCTCCGTCTGCCAGGTAGGCAAGCTGGAAAACCAGCGCCTTCAACTGGTGGTGCCCAGTGCCGCGCACGCGGCGAAGATGCGTCAATTGGCCCCGCGCATCGCGCAGGCCTTGGCGGACCAAGGCTGGAACCTTAACGAAATTGCGGTGAAGGTACAAGCCGGCCTGCCCAAGCCCGGAGCCCGCAAGCCGCTGCCGCCCAAAGAGGCGCAACCGCTGGGGGAGGCAGCCCTGGGCGCCTTCGAGACCCTGCACGACAACCTGCGCCCCGGCCCATTGGCCGACGCGGTCGCCAAGCTATTGAAGCACCACAAGAGTAGCTGAAGATAGCCGGGCTTGCCCGGGTGCCCACTTGCCGATGGCCGCAATGCCCGCATTGCCGGACGGGATCACCCCGGCGCTCGCGCCCGGTGGCGCACACGGATCAAGCCTATCGGCGCCATCCAATGAAAATGGCCGGTGCTCAACCGGGGGCGCCCCCCGGTACACCGGCCATCAGCGGCAAGCCGGCCTCAGGCCAGTTGCCATTCGTGCCGAAACGCCTGCGGCGCTTCGGCCTGCGATTCGTAGGTCACCAGTTCCCAGGCATCGCGCTGCTGTAGCAGCGCGCGCGCCAACTGGTTGTTCAGGCCATGGCCCGACTTGCACGCCACGTAGCGCGCCACCAGCGGTTTGCCCAGCAGATACAGGTCGCCGATGGCGTCCAGGATCTTGTGCTTCACGAATTCGTCGTCGTAGCGCAGGCCGTCGCTGTTCAACACCCGGTATTCGTCCATGACGATGGCGTTGTCCAGGCTGCCGCCGCGGGCCAGGCCCATCGAGCGCAAGGCCTCGACTTCGTTGACGAAGCCGAAGGTGCGGGCGCGCGCGATCTCGCGCACGTACGAATGGGTGGCGAAGTCGATTTCGGCGAAATTCGCAGTCGAATCGATGGCGGGGTGGCGGAAGTCGATCGAGAAGGCCAGCGCGTACCCTTCATGGGGTTCGAGCCGGGCCCACTTCTCGCTGCGGCCTTCGCCTTCGCGCACTTCCACCGTCTTCAACACGCGGATGAACTGCTTGGGCGCGTTCTGCTCGACGATGCCCGCCGAGCGCAACAGGTACACGAAGGTTGCCGCACTGCCGTCCATGATGGGGACTTCTTCGGCAGTGAGGTCGATATGCAGGTTGTCGATGCCCAGGCCGGCCAGCGCCGACATGAGATGTTCCACCGTCGACACGCGGACGTTGCCCTGCTGCAGCACCGAGGCCATGCGCGTATCGCCCACGCCCATGGCCTGCGCGGGCAGGTCGACGACTTCGGGCAGGTCAACGCGATGGAACACAATGCCCGTATTGGGCGCCGCCGGACGCAGGGTGAGCTCGACCCGCCGTCCGGAGTGGACGCCGACGCCTGTCGTGCGGACGAGATTCTGGATGCTGCGCTGTCGGAACATGAGACTAAGGTATTTGAGCCAGGAAGCCGGCAAGATGACAAGAAATTGCCAGCGTAACTGACGTATTGTAACTCTGTCCGGTTCTCAACGCCATCAAAGCGTCGGGACCGACTGGTGAAGCTGTCCCCGATTCAAGCCGTACAGACAAAACACGGACCGCTCCGCCTCCGGCTTGCCTGCGGGGACAGGCAAGCCGGAGATGAGGG
>NZ_JCBANN010000056.1:0-34798 GCF_059761975.1 Achromobacter sp. 46006 | reverse complement strand
GCGGCGGATCTATCCGCCGCAGGCCGCCTACGCTCGCGCAATATGAAAAACCACGCCATCCATCGACTGGTATTGCCGATCGCCATCCTTTCCACCACGGCGCCATTGCCCACGCTCGCCGCCCCCGGCGACATCGCCACCGCCGGCGGTCAGGGCGGCAACGGCGCCAATGCCAGCTACGGCAATGGCGGCGGCGGCGGGGCGGGAGGACTGGCGGGCGGCGGCGGCGGTGGTGGCGGCGGCCAGGGCGGCGTCCTGCCGACCACGCCCGTCGATGGCGGCGGCGGCGGCGCCGGTGCGACGCCGTCGACTGCTGCCGGCGCGGGCGCCAATGGCGGCAACTCCGGCTCCGCCGCCGGCGGAATAGGGGGCTTCTTGTACGGTAACGACCTGACCTCGGGCGGTAGCGGCGGCGGCGGCGCCGCGTCCGTGAGCGGCCCAGGGGGGCGTGGAGGCGCTAACCAGGCTTCGATCGTCGGTGGCAATCTGAATGGCAGTGCCAGTACGGTATTGTCCAACAGCGTAGCCGGCGCGGCCGGCGAGGCCGGCGAGGAACAGGGCTTCAACGCTGGCGGTGGCGGCGGCGGTGGCGGGCAGGGCGGGCTCGTCCTGACCGCGCCCGGGGCGACGCTGGACACGGCGGGCAATCAGGTGCGCGGGGGTGACGGCGCCGCCGGAACCCTCGCGGGCGGTGGCGGCGGCGGCGGTGGAGCCGGCCTCGTACTGCTCTCGGGCGGCACCATCCAAAACAATGGCTCCGACATCTTGGGCGGGGCGGGCGGCAATGCCAACGCGGGGGTTGGCGCGAGCGGCGGCTCGGGCGGCGCGGGGCTATTCCTGGTGGACGGCGGCACCCTTGCCAACAATGCCGGCACCGTGCAGGGCGGCGCCGGCGGCACTTCCAACAACGGCTCGGACAATCACGGTGGCAACGGTGGCGCTGGCGTGCTCGCCAATCGCGGGACGATCGTCAGCCCCGGGACCATAAGCGGCGCGTCGGGCGGCGCAGGCGTCAATGGCGGCATGGGCGGCGATGGCATCGTCGCCAACGGCACCGCCATCGACAACGCTGCGACGGGGCGGATCTCGGGCGGCGCGGGCGGCACATCGTTCGGCGCCTCGGCCGCGGGCGGCGAGGGCGGCGCGGGCGTGCGTTTCATCAACACCGGCGGATCGCTGGCGAACGCCGGCATGATCCTGGGCGGCAACGCCGGATCGTCTTCCAGCTTTATTGCGGCAAGTGGCGGTGCGGCGGTCGTCGCGCAAGGTGGCGCCCAGATCATCAACAGCGGCACGCTGGTCGGCGGCCTGGGCAGCTTCGGCGCGCGGGCCAATGCCGTGCAGCTCAGTGGTGGTGGCAACCGCCTGACGCTGACGGCCGGGTCCGCCATCGTCGGCAACGTCGTCACGACCAGCGGCGCTGGCGCCAGCGGCGACGTGCTGGCGCTGGGCGGCGATACGGCGGATGCAAGCACCACCTTCAATGTGGGCCAGCTCGGCGCGGTGGGCAGCGGCGGGCAATACCAAGGTTTCGAGAAGCTGGAGAAAACCGGCGCCAGCCTTTGGACGCTCACGGGCGCCACTACGAGCCTCACATCGTGGACACTGCGTGATGGCACGCTGGCCATCTCGTCGGATGCCGCGCTAGGCGATCCGGCCGGTTCCCTGGCCCTGGATGGCGGCACGTTGCGCAACACCGCGCCGATCATTGCCACGCGTGCGCTGGAAGTGCGCGCAGGCGGGGGCACATTGGAGACGCAGCAACCCTTGACACTGCAGGGCGCGCTGGGCGGTAACGGCGCGCTCGCCAAGACGGGCGCGGCCACCTTGACATTGAATGGCGTCAGCACCTACGCCGGCGCGCTCGCCCTGCAGTCGGGCAAGTTGGTGGTGGGCGATTCGACCCACGCGGCGGCGGTCCTGCCGGCGGCCGTCACCGTGGGCAATGGCGCCACTCTCGGCGGCCAGGGGACGATTGGCGGCGTCATTGTCGCTTCCGGTGGCGTCATCGCGCCGGGCAACTCCATCGGCACGCTCAATGTGTCGGGCAATCTCACGCTGGCGCCGGGGTCGGTGTACCAGGTCGAGGTCGATTCCAGCTCGACGGCGAGCGATCGCATCGCCGTCGGCGGCACAGCCACCCTTGGCGGATCGGTCGTACATATCGGGCCGGATGGAAGTTTCAGCACGGCGCGCGACTATGTCATCGTGACCGCTGCCGGCGGCGTGGCGGGCAGCTTCCAGAGCGTCGCCAGCAACTACGCTTACCTGGATCCGCAACTGAGCTACGGCGCCAATGCCGTCACGCTACGGATGCTGCTCAAGCAGGTGCCTGGCGGCCCTGGCGCGCGCCCGATCCGCTTCGCCGATGCCGCCACCACGCGCAACCAGCGCGCTGTCGCCAACGCCGTGCAAGGCCTGCCACAAGGCAACGCGGTCTACGCGCGCGTGCTCAACCTGCCCGCGGGCGCGCCACCCGCCGCCTTGGACGCCTTGTCGGGCGAAATGCACGCCAGCACCACCGCGGTGCTGCAGGGCATCGCCGACACCGTGGCCAGCCTGCCAGTGAATCATCTGCGCGCCAACTTGCATGCCGGCCAGACGCCAGGCGCGCCCACCGCGCAGCGCGACAGCGTCGGGGCCGCCATGGATGGCGCCGCCTTGCCGCGCTCGGCCGCCCAACCGCTCTGGGCCCAGGTATTCGGCAATTGGCGCAGCCTGCGTGACGACGGCAACGCCGCCCGGGTGCGCAATTCCGACGGCGGCCTGTTCGTCGGTGGCGACGGCGCGTTGCGCGGCGGCTGGCGCCTGGGTGGGGCCCTCGGCTACACGGGCAGCCATGCCTCGCTGCGCGACCGCGCCTCGACCGCCGACATCGACAGCTACAGCGCCACGATCTACGGCGGCAAGGCCTTCCAGGCGGGCGCGGGCCAGATCGAATGGACCGCGGGCCTGGCCTACACCTGGCACGAGATCGATACGCGCCGCGACACCGGCGCGGCCGGACTGAACCAGACCTTGACGGCCAGTTATCACGCCCGTACCGCGCAGGTTTTCACCGAACTGGGCTACCGGCTCGCCCTGAACGACCGCGTTGCGCTGCAGCCGTTCGCCGGCGTCAATTTCAGCGACCTGCGCACGCGCGGCTTCTCGGAATCCGGCGGGTCGGCGGCGCTGGACGGCGACAGCAAGCGCAACGCCGTCACCACGACCACGCTGGGCCTGCGTGGCGAGACGCGCTTCGAATCCGCCGGCAGGCCTGGGCGCGTGCACGCCATGGCGGGCTGGCGCCACGCCTTCGGCGATCTCGATCCCACCACTACCTTGAAGTTCAGCGGCAGCGCGCCCTTCACGGTGGCCGGCACGCCCCTGGCGCGCGATGCGGCTGTCATCGGCCTGGGGATCGACATGCGGGTGACGGCCTCGACCACTGTCGGGGCGGCCTATGACGGCCAGTTCGGCGGGGGCAACCGCCAGAACGCAGGCAGCCTGAATGTTGCCTGGCGCTTCTGAGGGCCGCCCCAGGACGGACGTGCGGCAAAGGAATGGCGTCGATCCGTGATGGCGGCACCCTGTGCGGGACCGGCGCCGGGGGCCGCTAGCGGCAGGCAAAAGACCGGCGCAGCGCCTCGCTGACCAGCGGCGCGGCATTCTCGTCGAGACGGCTGGCGGGCAAATCGGACAGGTAGGTGTGGACGCGGTCCTTCAGTTCATGCGGCAGAACGCCGCTGCGGGTACACCAGAGCGTGCCCTGCGTCTGGTCGGCGACCCCCATGATGTAGGCCTGCGCATACGAGGCCGAGAACCGTTTGCCGAGCTGGGCATCGCGCATTTCCGAAGGCATCCGCCCGGCAAGCGCCGCGGCCAGTTCGGCGCCGGTGAAGTGCCAGGCCCTGGTTTCCTGCGCCTGTGCGCTGGCGCACGCTGACAGCATGATGACCAACATCAGACGCTTCATTGGCGATTTTTCTCCGTAATCGTGCGACCCGGTGGCTTTGGTCGGGCGGGGCGGCCCATTGCTGCCGACGATGTTAGCACCCGTCTGTTCCGGGCCTGGAAATGCGAAACCCGATCTTAAGATATTAAATAATACATATGTTGTATGATATAAAACACCAATAGTAATTTACCCACGATAAGGTTCCATTATCGTGAGTAATTCCATCCCTATCGACCTCGGAATCCAAGCCATGGCCAGCGGTATTACCGAACAGGATGTCTGGCGCGCCGCCGACACGCTCTTGCTGGAGGGCGCGCGACCCACCATCGAGCGCGTGCGCCAGAAAATCGGGCGGGGTTCGCCCAATACCGTCAGTCCTCACCTGGAAACCTGGTTTCGCGCGCTGGGCGCCCGCATCCAGGACCCCGGTGCCTTTGCCGCGCCGGCGGCCGTGCCCGAGCCGGTCGCGCAGGCCGCAGCGCATTTCTGGGAAAGCGCGCTGGCGGTGGCGCGCGCCGAGCAGGCCGAGGCCGGCCGACAGCAGGCCGAGGCGGTGCGCCAGGCGGGCGAGCGCCTGGCCGCCCAGGCCGCGCAGTTGCGCCAGCGCGAGGCGCAACTGGCCAGCCGCGAACGCGACCTGGAAGAAGGCTTGAAGGTGGCGACCGGGCAGTTGGCCGCCACGGAGGCCCGCCTGCGCACGGCCGAATCCCAGTTGCGCCAGCGTGACGAGGTCGCGGCCCTGGCGCAGCAGCAATTGGCGGACGCCCGCGCCGCGCTGCTGGCACAGGTGGCCGACGCCGAGCGCGGGCGCCAGGAGCAGTCCGAAGCCCTGGCCGCGGCGCACGCGCGCCACGCCGCGCATGAACGCCGCTGGCTCAACGACCTGGATGCGGAACGGGAGCAGGGCAAACGGCTGCTGGCGCGCGTGGAGGGCTTGCAGGCGGCCGCGCAGCAGCAGGCCGAGCAGTCGCGCCTGGCGCAGGCACAGGCGGCCGAGAACCTGCGCCAGGCCGGGGCCGAAGCCGAGGCCCGTCTCCGTGCCCTGCAGGCCGAAGCCCAGGCGGAGCAGGGCAGGCGCCTGGCCGAGCTGGCCGCGCTCCAGGAAACCCTGCTGGCGTCGCGCCGCCGCGAGCAGGAACTGGCCCAGCGCCTGGAGGCGGCGGAGACGCGGCAGGCCGACCTGCTGGCGCGGCAGCAGGACCGCGATGCGCAACTGCTGGAAATGACGCGTCACCTGATCGCCGCCCGCGCCGAGGCGGCTGCCGATGTAGCGGCCAGGACGCGCGTCGATGGCGAGGCGGCGGGCGGCGATTCAGGCACCCGCGAGCCGACCGCCGGTGATTGAGGCGCGCCGCCGCCGACGCGCCGTGGCCGGCGAAGTTCGGATAAATTCGTATACGCCCCCTTTGCCGCCCCTGGAGTCCCGCTTGAATCCGATTTCCCCACGCCCGCCCGCGGATCTCGCGCGCAATCTGCTGGTCGTCGTCATCCTGTCGGCGCTGATGATCGGCAGTCTCTATGTGCTCAAGCCGTTCCTGTTCGGCTTGATCTGGGCCTCGACTATCGTGGTGGCGACCTGGCCGGTGATGCTGGCGGTGCAGCGCCGTTGCGGCGGCCGCCGCTGGCTGGCGACGGCGGTCATGCTGATTGTGCTGCTGGTGGTGATCGTGCTGCCGTTGTATCAGGCGATTTCGACGCTGGCCCTGCATGGCGGGTCCATCATGGCGGCGATCAAGGGGCTTCCCGATTATGCGCTGATGGCGCCACCCGGCTGGGTGCGCGCGATTCCGCTGGCTGGCGAGCGCGTTGCGCGCGAATGGCAGGCGCTGGCCGATGCGGGGGCCGGCGGCCTGCTGGCGCGGCTCGAGCCGTACGTGACCATGGCGGCCAAGTGGCTGTTGAGCAATGCCGCCATTGTGGGGGTGTTTGTGATGCACATGCTGATCACGATCGTGATTGCCGGCATTCTCTATAGCCAGGGCGATGTGGCCGCCAATTTCATGCAGCGCTTCGCCAACCGGCTGGCCGGGCACCGGGGGGTTGCGGCCATCCGGCTGGCTGGCCTGTCGATCCGCGCGGTGGCGCTGGGGATTGTGGTGACGGCGGTGGTGCAGTCGGCGCTGGGCGGGCTGGGCCTGTGGGTTGCCGGGGTGCCGGCGGCCGGCATCATCACGGCGCTGATGCTGATGCTGTGCCTGGCGCAGTTGGGGCCGTTCCTGCCGCTGCTGGGGGGCGTCATCTGGTTGTTCCAGAATGACATGAAAGTGGCGGCGGTGCTGTTGCTGGTGTGGGCGGTGCTCGTCACCATGCTCGACAATCTGTTGCGGCCGCTGCTGATCAAGCGTGGCGTGGACCTGTCGATGCTGCTGATCCTGGCGGGGGTGCTGGGCGGCATGTTCGCGTTCGGTATCGTCGGCCTGTTCATCGGTCCGGTGATCCTGGCGGTGACTTCCACGCTGCTCAAGGCCTGGGTTGACGAGGTGCCGCCGCCCGAGGCCGCGGCGCGGTCCACCGATGCCTGAGCCGCGCGTGCGCGGGCCCTGGAGGCCTGTTCACGCCGGCGGCGGCCGCCAGGGCGCGAGGCGCGCCCGCGAGGCGGCGGGAAAACGGCGTAACATCCCGATCCAGGCCGCCGGCCCGCGCCCTGGGGCGCTGCCAGGGCCTTTCCTGTTTCCGTTTTTGATGCCGTGTCCGAGATGACGATGTTCCCGCCGATTGCCCGACCCGCCTGTTCCCGATTTCGCCCGCACGTGGCGCGGCGGCCATGAGCGACAGCGTCCGCCTGGCCAAGCGGCTGGCCGCCGAGCAGTCCTGTTCGCGCGGCGACGCCGAGCGCTACATAGAAGGCGGCTGGGTCGCCGTGGACGGCCAGGTCGTCGAGGAGCCCGGTTTGCGGGTTCGTCCGGACCAGGCGGTGCGCCTGTTGCCGGGCGCGCGCCTGGAAGAAATGCGGCCGGTGACCGTGCTGGTGCACAAACCGGCGGGCCTGGCGGCGAGTCCGACGGCGAGCCCCTCGCCTCGCGATCCGGGACGCTCGGCGCTGGATCTGATCGTGCCCGAGAACCTGATGGCGGGCGACCGCTCGGGCCAGCGCTACCTGAAGCGCATGTTCCATGGCCTGGCGCTGGCCACGCCGCTCGAGCGCGCCGCGAGCGGCCTGTTGGTCTACACCCAGGAATACGCGGTCACGCGCAAGCTGGTGCAAGACGGGCCTCTTGTCGAGCAGGAGTACATCGCGCAGGTGCGCGGCACGCTGGATGCTGCCGGGCTGGCCTGGTTGCAGCGCGGGTTGCCTTACGGGGGCCGGCCGGCCACGCCGATGAAGGTCAGTTGGCAGAACGAAACCCATCTGCGCTTCGCGCTCAAGACGCCGGCGCTGGGGTTTATCGAGTACGCCTGCGACAGGGCGGGGCTGCAATTGCTGGCCTTGCGCCGCATCCGTATCGGCCGCCTGCCGATGGCGGGCCTGGCCGCGGGGCAATGGCGCTATCGGCTCGGATACGAGCGCTTCTGAGGTGGCGCGACCAGCGCCGGCGGTTTTTTTTCGGCGCACCGCGCACGGCAAGTTAAAGTGAATTCTGGAATAACTTAAAGTAGATTCTGGATTCGTGCGGCGCCCGTCCGCCGGCGTGGCAGGCGGCCTGGAATTCATTTGGAGTGATTTCTCCAAATGTCGATTAAGTTATTGATAAATTTAGTTATTCATTCAAAATAAGCTATGGCGATATGGCCTCGTGCTTCCCAGCCTCCGATTGATTGCACGCGCCGCGGCCTGCTCAAGGCGGCGGGGGCGTTGGGGTTGTCGGGCCTGGCGCTGGCCGGTTGCGCCAGTCGCGTCGCCGCCCCGAAGCAAGCCAGCGGCGACGGCGGCGTCCCGCCAGCCGGCAGGGCGCCGGGCCGCGATGTTGCGGTTCCGGCCTTGCGCACGGGCGGGTGCGTCGCGATCGTCGCGCCCGCGTCCGCCGCGGACGGCGCGGCCTTTGATGCGGCCGACTGGTTGCGGGCGCGCGGTTATGACGCCCGCATCATGCCGGCGGCCCTGACGCGCAGCGATGCGCCCTTCGACTATCTGGCCGGCGACGACGCCGCGCGGCTGGCGGACCTGCACGCGGCGTTCGCCGATCCGGCCATCGACGCGGTCTGGTGCCTGCAGGGCGGCTTCGGCTCGTGGCGGCTGGCGGACCGGCTCGATTTCGCGCTGCTGCGCCAATACCCCAAGCCTTTTATCGGCTACAGCGACATCACGGCGCTGCATCTGGCGATCCAGCGCCACGCCGGCTTTGCCACCTTCCACGGGCCGATGCTGGCGCAGGACCTGCTGGCGGGCAAGCAGGAGCCCACCGCCAGCCACGTGCTGGCCATGATCGGCGGCCAGGTCGGGCAGGGGGCCTGGATCGACGCCCCGCCGGATTCGAATCCGGTGGTGCTGGCGCCGGGCAGCGCCAGCGGGCGACTGGTGGGCGGCAACCTGGCGCTGATCGCCGCCATGATCGGTTCGCGCCATGACATTGCCACGCGCGACGCGATTCTGTTCATCGAGGACGTCAATGAGACGCTGCCGCGCGTTGACCGGCTGTTGTCGCAACTGCGGGCCGCTGGCAAGTTCGACCACATCAAGGGAATGCTGGTGGGCAGTTTCACCCGGCTGGGCCTGCCGATGGGCGATGCGCTGGGCCAGAGCCAACTGTTTCCGCTGCTGCGCGAACAGTTCGAGGGACGGGGCATTCCGGTACTGGCGGCCTGGCCCAGCGGCCATGGCGACCCCAATCTGACGCTGCCGCTGGGCGCCCGGGTGACGCTGGATACGCAACGCCGCGGCCTGCGGCTGGAACAGGCGGTGGCGGTGTAGGCGCGCGCCATCGCCGTTTGCGGAGTCCGACCCATGAACGATTTCTTCCAGGCCCTGGCGCGTCAGTCGAGAACCCCGCAGGGTTCGCGCGCGCGTCCCCGCCACGCCCGCGCCAAGGCGTTCCAGTGTGTCTGTGGCCAACGCATTTTCTTCAACAACAGCGAATGCCTGCATTGCCATCGGCAGTTGGGCTTCGATCCCAGGCGCGGGCACGTCCTGGCGCTGGACCCGGGCAAGGCCGCGGGCACCTGGGCCGAAGCCGGCCGCGTGCGCGGGCGGACCTTCAAGCGTTGCGCCAATTTCGCCAGTCCGGCGGCCTGCAACTGGCTGCTGCCGGCCGCTTCGGCCAGCGGATTGTGCCTGGCCTGCGGCCTGAACCGGACCATCCCCGATCTGTCCCGGCCGGAGAATGGCGTGCTGTGGGGCAAGGTCGAAGCCGCCAAGCGCCAACTGGTGGCGCAGCTACTGACCCTGGGCCTGCCGATCCGACGTGCGCAGGCGCCCGGCGATGGCGGCCTGGCGTTCGATCTGCTGGCGCCGGCGGCCGACGGCACGCCGCCGATGACAGGACACGGCGGCGGGCTGATCACCCTGAACATCCGCGAGGCCGATGACGCCTACCGCGTTCAGGTGCGCGAGGCGATGCGCGAGCCCTACCGCACGCTGCTGGGGCATTTCCGCCACGAGATCGGCCATTTCTATTGGGACCGGCTGGTGGCCGACGGCCCGTGGCTGGCGCCGTTCCGGGCCGTGTTCGGCGACGAACGCGCCGACTACGCGCAGGCGCTGCGGCGCAACTACGAGGCGGGGCCGCCGGCCGATTGGGCCCAGCGTTTCATCAGCACCTATGCGGCCTGCCATCCCTGGGAAGACTGGGCCGAGACCTGGGCCCATTACCTGCACATGATGGACACGCTGGACACCGCCATCAGTTTCGGCGTGGCCCGCGTGGATGTGGAGCAGGCGGGCGAACCCTTCACCCGGGCCGCGCTGTACGACCCGGATGATCCCGACGGGCAGGGGTTTCTCGACCTGGTCAATGCCTGGGTGGCGCTGACCGGCGTGCTCAACGAGCTGTCGCGCAGCATGGGCCAGCGCGATTTCTACCCGTTCGTGTTGCCCGCCGCCGTGGTCGGCAAGCTGCAATTCGTGCACCGGGTGATCCGGGGCGCCGCCCGCTGACGGGCTGGCGTCGCCAGGGCGGGGGGCAACGCCGCCGGCCGGATGGGGGCGGGCGGCCTCAGGCTTTGCGTGTAGCCGGCTTGAGGCGCGAGGGCACTTCGTCCAGGTCGCTGCAGACGGCCAGCACTTCGGCCGGCTTTTTGCTCAAGGACAGGTAGACGTGGCCGATGCCGCTGTCGAAATACGCCGATTCCAGGCGGTTCAGCACCACGCTGTCGCCATTCTCGAACTGGATGCGCACCTTGCCGGACAGCACCAGGGCGAATTCCTGGCCCGGGTGGCGGATGTAGTCCTCGAATTCCACGACCTTGCGCGAATCGATCAGCGCCAGCATGGGCATCATCTTCTTGCCAGGGTATTCGCCCATCAGCAGGCGATAGTGGTAGTTCTCGGTGGCGTAGTCGCGGGCATCGCTGAGCGTGTTCTTGACATAGGTGGGCGCCACCTCGGCCGGGGCCGTGTCGCGCAGCATGAACATGCGCGTCATGTCGATGTCCAGCGCCCGCGCCAGCGCCGCGAATTTCTCGTAGCTCAGGGCGATCTGGCCCAGCTCGGCCTTGGACAGGGTCGATACGGCGATGCCGCTGGCCTGCGACAGCGCCTGCAGCGTCATTTTGCGGGCCTTGCGCTCGGCGCGCAGGCGCGCGCCCATTGCTTCCTTGCCCACGATGTCGGGAGGGGCGGTATTGCGCGCGGAGGGAGGGGCCATGTAGCGGTCTGCGTCCAGGGTTGCCAGAGGGGCGGATCCCGCCCCGTTCAGGCCGGATTGTAAAGGCTGGCCGGGCTCAGGCCGCCGTGCGCGCCAGGACCCGGCCGGCGTGCTCGCCGGTGAACGCCTGCTCGCGCCAGACCGGGGCGCCATTGACGTATACCGAATGGATGCCGGCGGCGCGGCTGGTGGGCTGCTCGAAGGTGGCGGTATCGGCCACCGTGGCCGGGTCGAACACCACCAGGTCGGCAAAATAGCCGGGCTGCAATTGTCCGCGCCTGGCCAGGCCGAAGCGGGCGGCGGTCAGGCCGGTCATTTTCCAGACCGCCGTTTCCAGCGGAAACAGGCCCAGGTCGCGTGAATAATGGCCCAGCACCCGCGGGAACGTCCCCCACAGGCGCGGATGCGGGCGCTCGTCGTGCGGCAGGCCGTCGGAACCGATCATGGTGGGGCCGAACGCCAGGATGCGCTGCACGTCGGGCTCGTCCATCATGAAATAGATGGCGCCGGCCGGTTGCAGCTCGGGCACCAGGTCGTACTTGGATTTGCCGCGCTCGGCCGCGATCTCATCCAGGTCGCGCCCGCTCAACTCGGGGAAGGGCTTGCACCAGGTGATGAGGGTGCGGCCGGCCAGCAGCACGCGGTCCTGCTTGAGCATGGTCGAGCCGGCCACGTAGGGGTAGGCGTCCAGCGACACGTCCTGGCGCGCCATGGCGGCCTCGATCAGTGGCAGGGTCTCGCGCGAGCGGCCGAAATTGGGCTGGCCCATGACCTTGTGGTGCGAGATCACCACAGGCACGTCCAGTTCGCGGCCGATGCGGAAGGTTTCCTCCAGGGCGGCCACGATGTGCTCGCCCTCGTCGCGCATGTGGGTGGCGTAGATGCCGCCGTGCGCGCTCAGCGGCCGGCAGACCTCGATGATCTCCTCGGTGGTGGCTCGCGCGGCGGGCGGGTAGAAGGCCCCGGTCGAAATGCCGATGGCGCCGCTGGCCATGGCCTCCTCGGCCAGGGCCCGCATGGCGGCGATTTCTTCCTCCGTGGCCTCGCGTTGCAGGTCGGGCATGACGGCGGCGCGCAGCGTCGAATGGCCCACCATGCAGGCGGCGTTGACCGCCGCCGGGGCGGCGCGCAGGGCCGCCAGGTAGTCGGCGAAGCGTTCGAAGTGGTAAGAGCCGCCTTCGTCGAGCAAGTCCAGCGGCGGCGGCGGATTGGCGTGCGCCAGCGGCGCCAGGCTGATGCCGCAATTGCCCGTGACCACGGTGGTCACGCCCTGCGAGATCTTGGGCGTCATGTCGCGGCGCCGCAGCAGGTAGTTGTCGTCGTGCGTGTGGGAGTCGATGAATCCGGGCGCCACCACCAGGCCAGTCACGTCGAGGCGCGTATGCGCGGTGGCGCCGGTCAGATCGCCGATGGCGGCGATACGGTCGCCGCGCACGCCGAGGTCGGCGCGCCGCCCGGGCGCATTGCTGCCATCGATGACGGTGCCACCGGCGAGCAGGAGATCGAAAGGCTGGGAATCGGTTGCGGACATGGCATTCTCCGGCGATGGGGTCTGGGGACAGGCGTTAGGCGAAATGGCAGGCGGCCAACTGGCCCGGACCGACCCGGCGCGCGAGCGGCGTTTCCTGGGCGCAGCGCGCCTGGGCCTGCGGACAGCGGGTGCGGAAGGCGCAGCCGGACGGCGGCGCCAGCGGGCTGGGAATCTCGCCCTTGAGCACGGCGACCGGGGCGCGCTCGCCGCGGCGGGCGGAGGGCACCGCTGCCAGCAGGGCGCGGGTGTAGGGGTGGGCCGGTCGGTTGAACACCGCGTCGCGCGTGCCGGTCTCGACGATCTTGCCCAGGTACATGACCGCCACCTGGTGGCTGATGTGCCGCACCACGCTCAGGTCGTGCGAGATGAACACATAGGTCAGGCCCAGGTCGCGCTGCAGGTCCATCAGCAGGTTGATGACCTGCGCCTGCACCGACACGTCCAGTGCCGAGACCGGTTCGTCGCAGACGATCAGGCCCGGCTCCGGCGCCAGGGCGCGCGCGATCACGATGCGCTGGCGCTGGCCGCCGGAGAACTCGTGCGGATAGCGCTCGGCGGCGTCCGGGCGCAGGCTGACGCGCGCCAGCAGTTGCGCCACCCGTTCGCGGATGGCTTCGCGGCCATGGCCGGCATTGCGCAGCGGCTCGCCGATGATGTCGCGCACCCGCATGCGCGGGTTCATCGACGAGAACGGGTCCTGGAAGATGAACTGCATGCGTTGCCGCATGGCGCGCAACTGGCGGCTGCCCATCGCGGCCAGGTCGGCGCCCTCGAGCAGGATGCGGCCTTCGGTGGGGTCGGTCAGGCGGATCAGGCACTTGCCGGTGGTGGACTTGCCGCAGCCGGACTCGCCCACCAGGCTCAGGGTCTGGCCGCGCGCCACCGACAGCGATACGCCGTCGACCGCGCGCAGCACCTTGCCGCCTTCCAGCGCAAAGTGCTTCTTGAGGTTGGTCACTTGCAGCAGGGGCGCGGCGGCGGCGGCGCCGGTCTCCGCGCCGGGAAAGGGGGCGTCGTGCAGGTTCATTGCGAGTCTTGCTCCATCGTGGCGGCCGGCTCGGCCTGGCGCGCCCAGCACCAGGCGCGGTGGCGGTCGCTGGTGACGACTGCGGGCGGCGCTTCGGTGGCGCAGCGCGGCAGCGCCTGCGGACAGCGCGCGGCGAAGGCACAGCCGCGCGAGGCCGGCGTCACCACCGGCACGATGCCGGGCAATTCGGCCAGGCGCGCGGTATGGTCCTGGCCGTCGACGAAATCCGGCAGCGACCGCAGCAGCGCCTGGGTATAGGGGTGGGCGGGGCGGTCCAGCACGTCGTCGACGCTGCCTTCCTCGACCTTGCGGCCGGCATACATGACGATGACGCGCTGGCACATCTGCGCCACCACGCCCAGGTCGTGGGTGATCAGCACGATGGCCGTGCCCAGCCGCGCCTGGATGTCGCGCAGCAGGTGCAGGATCTGCGCCTGGATGGTCACGTCCAGCGCGGTGGTCGGCTCGTCGGCGATCAACACCTTGGGCTGGCACGCCAGCGCCATGGCGATCATGGCGCGCTGGCGCATGCCGCCAGACAACTGGTAGGGGTATTCGCGCACGCGCCGCGCCGGGTCGGAGATCTGCACCAGTTCCAACAATGCCTCGGCCTGCTTCATGGCTTCGCGCCGCGACAGGCCCTGGTGCAGCATCAGCGGCTCGCTGATCTGGCGGCCGATGGTGAACACCGGATTGAGCGAGGTCATCGGCTCCTGGAAGATCATCGATAGCTGGTTGCCGCGCACGGCCCGCATGGCCTTCTCGGGCAGGGTCAGCAGGTCGCGGCCGTCGAATGCGACGCTGCCGCGCGCCACGCGCCCGGGCGAGCGCAGCAGCCGCATGATGGACAGCGAGGTGACGCTCTTGCCGCAGCCGGATTCGCCCACCAGGCCGAGGGTCTCGCCCGGCATCAGGTCGAACGACAGGCCGTCCACGGCCAGCACCGTGGTCTCGTCGCCGTCGAAACAGGTGGTCAGGTCTTGCACTTGCAGCACAGGTTGGGATGGCATGCGCGCGCTCCTACAGCTTTTTCGCCAGGCGCGGATCGAGCATGTCGCGCAGCCCGTCGCCCACCAGATTGACGGCCAGCACGGCCACGCCCAGGAACAGGCCCGGGTAGAGGATGATGTGGAATGCCACCGCGACGAAGTTGCGGCCCTCGGCCATGATGTTGCCCCAGCTCGGGATCTGCGGCGGGATGCCCACGCCCAGGAAGCTCAGCACGGCTTCGGTCAAAATGGCCGAGGCGGCGATGAAAGTGGCCTGCACCATCAGCGGCGCGAACAGGTTGGGCAGGATGTGGCGCAGCAGGATGGCCGGCACCCGGGTGCCGGCGGCCACCGCGGCCTCGATGTAGGGTTGCTCGCGGATGGTCAGGACCAGGGCGCGCACCAGTCGCACCACGCGCGGCACCTCGGGCACCACGATGGCCACGATGACGGTGCCCAGGCCGCCCTTGAGCGTGGCCATCAGGGCGATCGCCAGCAGCACGCCGGGGATGGCCATGAGGCCGTCCATGATGCGCATGATGACGCCATCGAGGCGGCGGAAGTAGCCGGCCAGCATGCCCAGGACGACGCCGCCCGCGGTCGACACCAGCGCCACCACGACGCCGACCACCAGCGAGATGCGGGCGCCCCACAGGGTGCGGGAATACACGTCGCGGCCAAGCGCGTCGGTGCCGAACAGGTGTTCGGTCGAAGGCGGCTTCATGCGCGCCAGCGGGTTGATGTCGAGCGGATCGGCACTGGCCAGCCAGGGCGCGGCCAGCGCGACCACGGCCAGCGCCAGCAGGATCGCGCCGCCCGCATACAGCATGGGATGGCGGCGCAGCGCGCGCGCGGCGCGGCGCCAGCGCGGTCGTGGCACGGCCAGGGGCAGGGTGGTGGTGGCGGTCATGGTTCGGCCTTCCTCAATAGCGGATGCGCGGGTCGAACAGGCGATAGCTCAGGTCGACCAGCAGATTGATCAGCACATAGATGCCGGAGGCCACCAGCAGCACGCCCTGGATCACGGGATAGTCGTGGCGCAGCACGGCGTCGATGGTCAGGCGTCCCAGGCCGGGAATGGCGAACACGGTCTCGGTCACCACCACGCCGCCGATCAGCAGGGCCACGCCCACGCCGATGGTGGTGACGATGGGATTGGCGGCATTCTTGAGCGCGTGCCACACGACCGGGCCGGCGGCCAGGCCCTTGGCGCGGGCGGTGCGGATGTAGTCGTCCGAGAGTGCCTCCAGCATGGTGGCGCGGGTCATGCGGGTCAGCAGCGCCATGTACACCAGCCCCAGCGACAGGCAGGGCAGCACCAGGTGGCGCAGGTACGGCACCAGGCCCTCGGCCAGCGGCTTGTAGCCCTGCACCGGCAGCCAGCCCAGCTTGATGGAAAAGCCATACACGAGGCTGTAGCCGATCAGGAACACCGGAACCGAGAACGCACAGACGGCGCCGACCATCACCAGCCGGTCCAGCAGCCGTCCGGCGTTCCAGGCCGCCAGCACGCCCAGCGGCACGGCGGCCAGCACCGCGAACAGCATGGTGAAGGCGGCGATGGACAAGGTCGGCCCCATGCGTTGGCCGATCAGTTGCGCCACCGGCATCTGGGTGGCGATCGAGGTGCCCAGGTCGCCGGTGGCCAGGTGCCCGACCCAGATGCCGAACTGCACCAGCAGCGGCTTGTCCAGGCCCAGGTTCTGGCGGATTTTCTCGACGTCCTCGGTGGTGGCGTTGTCGCCGGCGATCACCGCCGCCGGATCGCCCGGCGACAGGTGGATCAGCAGGAACACCACGACCGCCACCACGGCCATGACGGGAATGACGGCCGCGATGCGGCGCAGGATGGTTTTCACGCTGGCGATCCCCTCGGCCGGGCGCGGCGCGCGAAGGGCGCGGCGGTGGCCTGACAGTTCACGGCGGGCGGGCGCGCTGCCCGCCGCCGGGTTACGGTTTTTCGATGTTCCACATCACCGGGATGCCGGTCTTGAGCAGCTCGGTATGGCTCAGGCCGCGGACCGCCGAGACCGGCTTGAACTCGCCCCACATCACATAGGGCACCGACTGGTAGGCGCGCGCCTGCAATTGCGCCGCGATCTCCTTGCGCCTGGCCGCGTCCGGCTCGCGGATCCATTGCGTGCGCAACGCGTCCAGCTCCTTGTCGCAAGGCCAGCCCGGCAGGCTGTTGCCGCAGGCGGCCGACAGCCACGGATTGGTCAGCGGCGTGCTGGCGTCGTAGTAGCCGCCCCAGGTCAGGAACAGGTTCCAGCCGCCCTGGTCGGGCGCGTCCTTCTTCAGGCGGCGCGCCGCCAGCGAGGCCCAGTCCATCGATTGCAGATCGACCTTGATGCCGGCCTTCTTCATGTTCTGCGTCAGCACCATGACGGCGGGGGCGCTGATATGGTCGGTGGGGTACAGCACCACGACTTTCTCGCCCTTGTAGCCGGCTTCCTGCAGCAACTGCCTGGCGCGCGCCAAGTCGGGCTTGGCGTAAGGCGCCGCGCCGGCATCGGTGGCCAGCGGCGAGCCGCAGATGTACAGCGTCGGGCAATAGTCGACGCGGTACTTCTCGGGGTAGCCGATGGCCGCCAGCATTTCCTTCTGGCTGATCAGGTGATATAGCGCCTGACGCGCCTGCGGCTTGTCGAACGGCGGATGCAGCGCGTTGACGATGGCCATGCCCTGGGTCGCCACCGAGGTGCTCAGGGTGATGTCGGGGTTGCTTTCCAGCACCGGCAGGAAGTCCGGCGTGGTCTGCTCGATCATGTCGACTTCGCCATTCATCAGCGCGGCGGTGGCGGTGTTGCCGTCGGGGATGTAGACCCACTCAACCCGGTCGACCTTGGCGACCTTGCCGCCGGCCAGGCCGTCGGCCGGCTCGTTACGCGGCACATACGCCGGGTTCTTGACGTACACGACCTTGTTGCCGGGCACCCACTCGTCGCGCTTGAACAGGAACGGGCCCGAGCCGACCATCTCGGTGACCGGTGTGTTCGGGTCGGTCATCGCCAGGCGCTTGGGCATGATGAAGGGCGGCATGCCCGACGGCTTGGCCAGGGCCTCCAGCACCAGGCCGAAAGGCTGCTTGAGCGTCAGCGAGAAGCTGTCCGGCCCCGTGGCGGCCAGTTCGGCGCCGGCCGCCATCAGCGCCTGGCCCATGGTGTCTTTCTTGGCCCAGCGTTGCAGCGAGGCGATGCAGTCCTCGGCGGTGACCGGCGTGCCGTCATTGAATTTCAGGCCCGGCCGCAGCTTGAAGGTCCAGGCCTTGCCATCGGGCGAGGCGGTCCAGCTCTCGACCATCTGCGGCCTGGGCTGGCCGTGGCTGTCCTGCGCGAACAGCGTGTCGAACACCATGTAGCCGTGGTTGCGGGTGATATAGGCGGTGTTGAACAGCGGGTCCAGCGTCTTCAGGTCGGCGTGCGGCACCATCCGCAGCGTCTTGGCCAGGGCCGGCTGGCCCGCGGCCATGCCAAGGGCCAGCAGGGCGGCCGCGCCCAGCAGGCTGAAACGTTTCATCATGGTCATCCCCTTGTTTTCCAGTTGCCTGCGTGGGCAATGGGTTGGATATCAGCCCTTGAAGGGCCATTTCGGCAGTTTGCGCTTGGTGAACGGCAGCGCGTTGTAGTCTTGCGTGATCGCCCCGGGCGTCTCGACATAGATGACGTGGCGGCCGAGCTTCGAGTACGAGGCGTAGAAATGCTGCGACGACTTCGGAATGACCAGCTTCATCGCGCCCAGGTCCACGCCGAACTGCGTGAACAGGTCGGTATCCATGGCCTGGGTGCGGTTGGTGGTCATGACGATGGTCACCCCCTGGCTGCGCACCACGGCCACATCGCCCAGCAGCGCCGGCGTGCCCGCCAGCCCGGTCATGACGGCATCGCGCTTGAGCGCGACGATCTCGCAGGCCAGGTCCAGCGGCTGGCCTGACACCGGCGCCACCTTGCCGCCGACGCGCAGCTTGATCTGCGCGCCTTCGCCCGCTTCGAAACAGAGCTGCACCGCCACCGGGTCCCAGAACGGGCCGGTCGCCACGTCTTCGATGCCGCGCGCCAGCACGCGCTCCAGGATGAAGGTGGCGTCGCTGGGCGCGCCGCCGCCGGCGTTGTCGGCAGAGTCCGCCAGCACCACCGGGAAATCGGCCAGCGCCAGCGCCTGGTCCAGCGCCTCGTCGGCGCCGGGATAGGGCGGCGCCAACTGGTCGCGAAAGCCGATGATCTCTTCGCCCAGCGCGCGCGCCAGCCGTTCGGCCTGGCCGGCGTCGCCATCGGTGTAGACCAGCACCTTGGAGCCCATGTCAGGCGTGTCGCCCCACGGAAAGCCGTGGGCGATCGACACCGACAACACGCCTTCCTTGCCTTCCATCGCCAGCAGGCGGTCGACGAAGCCGCGCATCGGCTCGCGGCTGGTGTGCATGATGGAGATCATTTCGCAGTCGAACACCGCGCGCGCCGGCTTGATGCGGCCCTCGGCGCGCGCCACGCACAGGTCGACCAGGTCGTAGGCGCGTTCCAGGATGTCGGTGTGCGGATACTCCTTGAAGCACACCAGGAAATCGGCGCTGTCGACCATGGCGTCGGTCAGGTGGCAGTGCGGATCCAGCTCGGCCCCGATCACCGTGTCCGGGCCGACGATCTCGCGCGCCCGCCGCAGCAGGTCGCCTTCGCAGTCGTCATAGCCGTCGGCGACCATGGCGCCGTGCAGGCCGAACAGCGCGATGTCGACCTTGCCGGCGCGGCGCAGGTCGTCCAGCAATTCATCGCGCAGGGTCTCGTAGGCATGGCGGGTGGTCGGGCCGGCCGGCGTCGCGCCCGCCGTCATGCCCTCGATCAGGGTCCAGTCCTTGCCTTGGGCGCGCTGGCGGGCGGCCCACAGCGGGCCGGAGAACATCTGCATGCGGTCCGGGTGCTGGCCCGCCGGATAGTAGCCGCGCGACCGATAGGCCGACAGGCCGGTCGGAATGGGCGAGAAGGTATTGGTCTCGGTTGCCAGGGACCCGGAAAAAATCTTCATGCGATCGCTCCGTTCTGAATGGTTGTCCGTTCGTCTGTGCGCGGCGGTCCTGCCCGCTTCAGTCCTGCCCGATATACGCCTGCACTTCGATCTCGACGTCGACGTTCAAGGCCAGCGCCGACGCCACCGTCGAGCGCACCGGCAGCGCCGTGCCGAAGAATTCCTTGTAGACCTCGTTGAAACCGGTGAAGTGAGCCATGTCGGAGAGCCACACGGTGGCCTTGACCACCTGGTCCAGGCGCGCGCCGCCGGCCGCCAGGCTCTCGACGATGCGCTCGCAGACGGCGCGGGTCTGCGCCTGGATGTCGCCGCGCACCACCTCGCCGGCGGCGTTCATCGGCACCTGGCCCGACAGGAACAGGAAGCCGCCGGCCTTCACCGCCCGTGAAAATGGAAACGGCAGGCTGCTGGGCAGGCGCTGGATGGCTTGGCTCATGGATTCACTCCTTTCACGATTGGGAGAAACGGGTCGGCGACAGGCGCGCGGGGTCGACGCCCTGCGCGGTCAGGCTGGCGTTCAGCGGCAGGTCGAGCAGCAGGTCGGCGGCCAGGCGCGAGGCGCCTGCGGCGGACTGGATGCCGTAGCCGCCCTGGGCCGCCAGCCAGAAGAAGGCCGGCATGGCGCCATCCCAGCCGATCACGAAATCGCCATCGGCAACGAACGAGCGCAGGCCGGCCCAGGTGTGGCGCGGGCGGCGGATGGTCAATGAGGTGGCGGATTCGATGCGGTAGATGCCAGTAGCGACGTCCAGTTCCTCGGGCACCACGTCATGCGCCGGCACCGGGTCGGCATTGGCGGGCGAGCCCAGCAATTGGCCTGCGTCGGGCTTGAAGTAGAAGCTCTCGTCCACGCCGACCACGGCCGGCCAATGCGAGAAATCGACATTGTCCGGTCCGGTGAACGTGAAAGCGGTGCGGCGGCACGGCTGCAGACCCACCGGCCGCACGCCGCACAGCGTCGCGGTGTGGTCGGCCCAGGCGCCGGCGGCATTCACCAGCACCCGCGCCCGCAAGGTGTCGCCGCCGGCCAGCGTCAGCGTCCAGGCGATGCCATCGTGCCGCGCGGCCACCAGTTCGGCATTGCCCCGCAACAGCGCGCCCTGACGCGCCATGCCGCGCAGGAAGCCCTGGTGCAGGGCATGCACATCGATATCGCGGGCGTCGGGTTCTTCGATCGCGCCGCATACCTGGTCCGGGCGCAGGCAGGGCACGCGCGCCAAGGCCTGCTCGGCGTCGATCAGGGTGACGTTGGGCGACTGGCCGCGGAAGTCGTCATAGACCTCGCGCAGCAGGTCCTGCTGGCCGGGCGCGGCGATGTACAGCACCCCGCGCGGACTGAGCAGGGGATGCTCGCAGAAGCCTTGCGGCGGGTGTTCGTAGAAATCGCGGCTGGCGCGCGTCAGCGCCTTGATCTGGTCGGTGCCGTAGGTCTCCATGAACATGGCGGCCGAACGGCCGGTGGAGTGGTAGCCGGGCTGCGCCTCGCGCTCCAGCACCACCACCGAGGCGGTGGGGCTCAAGCGGTAGGCCACTGAGGCGCCGGCGATACCGGCGCCGATGACGGCGTAATCGTAAGTGAGGTCTGCGGCCATTTTTCTGAAACGAGAATTCTCTTATTTGATAATTCTCGAATACGATAGTTGTTTGGAAATCGCGCGGTAATAGGGGTTGTCCCGGGGGAAGGTGTCCGGAGCCGCGTAAAATCGCGGCCATGCTTCCCACTCAAGTCATCGTTGCGCTGCTCGTGCTGCAGCTTGCCCTGGTCGTTCCGCTGGTCGCCGTGGCGATCCAGTCGCTGCGTTGGTGCCACTGGTATTTCAGGGCCGATCCGCAGACCCGCGGCGAACGCCCGCATTTCACCGGCCCGGCGCTGGCGCTGCTGTTCAGTGCGCTGGCCGCCAGCGACTTCATCGGCTACGAGCCGTTTGCCACGCTGTCGCGCCTGAATCCGGTGCCGCTCGAGGCGCGGGCCTATTTCACGGTGGCGATGCTGGCGCTGGCGGTGTGGTGCTGGGCGTACGCCGGCGCCATCCGCGCGCGCATCCGCCGGCTGTTCTGATGGCGGTCCGGGTGCGCGAGGGGCCGGGCTGACGGCTTTGCGCCGCGTATCCGCGGGCGTTGCCAGGCACCCTTAGTCGGCCGGCAACGCCAACCCCGCCACGCCGCCCCGCAGGGATTCCAGCAGTACGCGCTTGTTCTCGCGGCTGCGGTAGGCGTGCTCGCGCATCAGGTTCTCGGCACGCGCGGCCTCGCGCCGCGTGATCGCCCGCAGCAGGTCCTCGTGATCCGATTGCGCCCGCAGCACGAAGGGCGTCTCCAGCTGCGACGGCGTGGACGGCAGCGTCAGCGCGGCGGGGCCGGCCAACGGCGTCTTGTTGTTGTGCTCCAGCGCCGACAGCAGGGCGCGGTTGCCGGCCGCTTCGCACAGGATCTCGTGGAAGCGGCGGTTGATCTGGCCCCAGGCGCGCGCATCCACCGTGGCCTTGGGGTCGCGCCGCGCCGGCGCCAGCAGGGCGCGGCCTTCCTGCACCGCCTGCGACAACTGTTCCAGCACCTCGGCGCTGGCGCCGCGCTCGGCCAGCAGCCGCGCCGCCATGCCTTCCAGCACCCCACGCACTTCGACCGCGTCGCCGATCTCGTCGACAGTGAAGGCCCGCACGCGAAAGCCGCGCGAAGGCAGGCGTTCCAGCAGGCCTTCCTTTTCCAGTTCGGTCAGCGCGATGCGCAGCGGCGTGCGCGACACGCCCAGGCGCGCCGAGAACTGCAGTTCCACCACGCGTTCGCCAGGTTGCAGGGCGCCGGAAAGCACCATGTCCCGGAGTTCGGAAATCACTTTGTCGATCTGAGCGGCCATAGCGGAGCGTCGGCTGAAGCGTATCTGAAAGGGCCTCCAGTGTACCTACAAAATTGCATGCAATTGCGCATCAAAAAAACAATCTGACCTTGCGATTTATCAAAATTGCATGCAATAATTCGGAAAAACAGCGGTCACGGCACTTAAAAGCCATCGAATGCATGCAATGCGTCACTCAATTGCATGCCAGGAGGACCGCCTACAGGACAGGAGACAAGATGAAGCTGATCAGCTTCGAGCATGCGGGCCAGCCGGCCTGGGGCGTGCTGCGCGACGCCGAGGTCGTGCCGTTGACACAGCACTGGCCCGACCTGGCCACGGCCCTGGCGGCGGGCATCGAGGCCATCGCGCAAGCGGCGGCAGGCCATGACGGCCCCGGCATTGCGCTGGCAGGCCTGCAATGGCTGCCGCCGGTGCCGGCGCCGCGCAAGATCCTCTGCGTCGGCCTGAACTACGGTCGCCACGTGGCCGAGACCGGCCGCGAGCTGCCGCGCCATCCCTCGCTGTTCGCCCGCTATGCCGATAGTTTCGTCGGTCACGAGGCGCCGGTCTGGAAGCCGCGCGCCTCCGACCGCTTCGACTACGAGGGCGAACTGGCGGTGGTGATCGGACGGGCAGGGCGCCACATCGCGACGGGCGACGCCCTGGACCACGTGGCCGGCTACACCTGCATGGCCGAAAACTCGGTGCGCGACTTCCAGAAGCACAACGCCCAGGTCACGCCCGGCAAGAATTTCGAGCGCAGCGGCGCGATCGGCCCCTGGCTGGTCACTGCCGACGAGATCGGCGACCCGGCGGGCCTGCGCATCCAGACGCGCCTGAACGGCGAAACCGTGCAGCAGGGCGAACTGGCCGACCTGATCTTCCCGATTCCCGAACTGATCGCCTACATCAGCGCCTTCACGCCGCTGGCGCCCGGCGACGTGATCGCCACCGGCACCCCGGAGGGAGTTGGTTCCAGCCGCCAGCCGCCGCGCTTCCTGGCGGTGGGCGACACGCTGGAGATCGAGGTGCCGGGCGTCGGCACGCTGCGCAACACGGTGGCGGACGAACCCGTCCACCCCCACTGACACGAAGGACACAGGCATGACCGAGGCATTGCGGTATCTCACCGAAAAAGACGTGGTGGCGGCGCTGACCATCCCGCGCGCCATCGACGCGCTGCAGCGCATGCTGGTGGCGCAGGCGAAGGAGGGTGCGCGCAACGTGCCCAAGGCGCTGGCCACCTGGGGCGACGGCAGCTCGATGCACGCATTGGGCTCGGTACAGCCCGGCCCCGGCGGTTACGCCGGTTTTAAGACCTGGGTTCACACCAAGGCCGGCGGCGGGTCGCTGTTCAGCCTGTTCGACGCCGACACCGGCCTGCTGCGGGCAGTGATCGAGGCCCGCGCGCTGGGCATGCTGCGCACGGCCGCCATCAGCGGCGTGGCGACGCGCGCCCTGGCGCCCGAGGACGCGACGCAGGCCGCCCTGATCGGCACCGGCCCGCAGGCGGTGACGCAACTGGCCGCATTGGCCGCGGTGCGCAAGCTGCGGCGGGTGCGGGTCTACAGCCCGACGCTGGCAAAGCGCCGCGCTTTCGTCGAGGCCGTGACCGGCAAGTACGCCTTCGCCATCGAGGAATCGCCCACGCTGGAACACGCCCTGGACGGCGCCGAGATCGTGACGCTGATCACCCGCGCTGTCGAGCCCTTCGTCGACGCGGCCCAACTGGCCGACTGCCGCCACCTGAACGCGGTGGGCGCGATCCTGCCGGCCAAGGCCGAATTCGCCCAGGACGTGTTCGAACGCGCCGACCGCGTGGTGGTGGACGACCTGGAAAACGCCCGGCGCGGCTCGCGCGAACTGCGCGAACGCTATGGCGCGGACGGCGCGCCCTGGGACGGCGTGGCGGTGCTGGGCGAGTTGCTGGCAAGCGGCGAAACGCGCGCGCCGGATGCGCGGCTGACGCTGTTCAAGGGCATGGGCATGGGCCTGTCGGACCTGGCGATGGCGCAGGTGGCGTACGAACACGCCCGCGACCACGGGCTGGGCGTCGCCCTGCCGCCGCAGACCCGCGAGAACCTGCTGCTGGCGCAGCCCTGATTTCGATTACCCCCTTCAAAGCACTATGACGCCGGCGCGCACCGCCCGCCGGCCACAGGAGACAGACATGTTCATCGACGTCAGCGGGGCCGCGCCCCGCGAGCAGAACAAATGGCCATCGATCGTGATCCCCAAGGAGGAGATCGACCTGGAGATCGCCCGCCTGATTGACGCGCCGCGCCCCGCCAACGGCCGCCGCGCGTCGCTCATCGCCCATCCGCTGGCGACCGCGCCGGGCCTGGGCCTGGCCCCCGGCACGGACGTCACCATCAACGTCGTCAACCCCGGCGAACGCACTTTCAACCTGCGCAAGAACTCCAACATGCTGGAGATCTGTATCAGCGGCGAGGGCGTGGCCACGGTAGCCGGCCGCGATATCCCGGTGGGTCGCTGGGACGTGTGGAACACGCCGGCGATGCAGGTGCATTCGTACCGCAATGACGGCCAGACGCCCTGGGTGCGGCTGTCGTACTCCAACGCGCCGCTGCTGGAAAAGCTCGAGATCCACTACGTCGAGGAATTCGAGGGCGACGTGCCGCCGGCCGACGCCAACACCCGCCCGGCGCCGGCCCGTTCGCCCGAGGCGGCGCGCGCCCGCGACCTGGCGCTGCGCGAGCAGATCACGCCGGAAGGCGCCTGGCTGATGGGCTACGAGTGGCTGATAGACATCGACGTGCTCGAATCCAAGGCGCTGCACTGGCCCTGGGCTGCGGTCTCGCGCCACCTGCCCAGCGTCGAGGACATGGCGCGCGGCTACAACGGCCGCCGCCTGTTCGTGCTGTACAACCCGGCCACCGAACGCCGCATCGGCACCACCCACAGCTTCTTCGCCACGATTTCGTCGTCGCCGCCGGACAACCACCACGTGCCGCACCGCCACAGCTCGTCGGCCATCAACTACTACCTGCGCGGCAACGGCTACAGCAAGGTCAACGGCGTGCGGCTGGACTGGAAGGCCGGCGACCTGATCCTGTCGGCGCCCGGCTGGGCCATGCATTCGCACCACTCGGGCACCGAGACCACCTCGGCCCTGACGGTGCAGGACCATCCCCTGCAGATCGCCATGGAATCGCTGATCTGGCAGGAGCGCATGCAGGAACCGATCCTGGCGCTCGGCAGCCAGGGCGGCTTCGAAAGCAACCTGGCGCAACTGGCCGCCGCGTCCTGAGCGCGCCGCTCGCATTCCGGAAATTCCCATGACCCAGATCCAATTGCCCGACGACACCTCGCTGCGCGCCCGCCTGCGCGACTTCTACGACGACTACGCCTACTGCCTGGACGAAGACCGGCTGGAGGAATGGCCGGACTTCTTCACCGAGGACTGCCACTACCGCGTGCTGTCGCGCGAGAACCACGACGCCGGCCTGCCGCTCGGCCTGATCTATTGCATGAACAAGAACATGCTGCGCGACCGCGTCACCGCGCTGCGCCAAACCACCATGTTCGAGCCGCGTTCGCTGCGCCACTTCATCAGCGGCGTGCGCGTCATCGAGACGCAGGGCGAGCGCATCGTGGCCCAGGCCAACTTCGCCGTGATGGAGTCGCTGTCCGACCGCGAGCCCACGCTGAACATGGTGGGCCGCTACCTGGACGAGCTGCGCCTGACGCCGCAAGGCCCGCTGCTGGCCCGCCGCGACTGCGTCTATGACAACTACCGCGTGCGCACCTCGCTCATCGTTCCCCTCTGATCCCGCTGCCAGGAAACCCGCCATGACCTGTTCCGATTCCGCCGTGCTGGAAACTCCCGCCGCGGCCCCCATCCATATCGAGCGCCGCTGGCCCAAGGAGGGCTACACGCGCATTCCCAACTGGGTCTACACCGACCCGGCCATCTTCCAGAAGGAAATGGACGTGTTCTTCGGCGGCCGCACCTGGAACTACGTCGGCCTGGAGTGCGAAGTGCCCGAGACTGGCTGCTACAAGCGCAACTGGATCGGCAACCGCCCGGTCGTCATGGTGCGCACCGAAAGCGGCGAGATCAACGTGCTGGAGAACCGCTGCGCCCACCGCGGCGCCCAGATCTGCTGGCAGAACACCGGCAAGGTGACCGACTTCACCTGCCCGTACCACCAGTGGAACTACGACCTGGACGGCAACCTGCAGGGCGTGCCGTTTCGCCGCGGCGCCATGGGCAAGGGCGGCATGCCGCGCGACTTCGACCCGAAGCAGAACGGCATCCGCAAGCTGCGCAGCGTCAACCGCGGCGGCTCGATCTGGGCGACGTTCGCCGACGATGCGCCCAGTTTCGAGGACTACTGCGGCGTCGAGGTGCTGGCCGAGATCGACCACATGCTGCCGGGCAAGAAGCTCAAGCTGCTGGGCTACAGCCGCCAGCTCATCCCCAGCAACTGGAAGATGTACCTGGAGAACCTGAAGGACCCGTACCACGCCACCTTGCTGCACACCTTCTACATCACCTTTGGCCTGTGGCGCGCGGATTCCAAGTCCGAGTGCATTCCCACCGGCGGCGGCGCCCACAGCGTGATGGTGTCGCACAACGAGGGCAAGAAAAAGACCGAGGCCACCAGCGAGATGAGCCGCTTCCGCGACGACCTGGAGCTGCTCGACCTGGAAACCGTGACCCCGCGCGCCGAATTCAACCGCGGCCGGGTCGGCGGCGCCTGGGTTTTTCCCGCCGCGCAGTTCGGCATCCAGGCCAATTCGCTCAAGACCCGCCACGTGATCCCGCGCAGCCCGACCGAGCATGAACTCGTCTTCACCTACTACGGCTACGAGGACGACGACGAGGAGATGACCCGGCTGCGCCTGAAGCACGCCAACCTGCTGGGCCCGGCCGGCTTCGTCTCGATGGACGACAGTGAGATGCTGAACCAGGTGCAGATCGGCGTCACCGGCTACCCGGAGGCGCGCGGCATCGTGGAAATGGGCGGACGCGATACCGAGCCGGCCGACTACATGGTGACCGAGGTGCTGATCCGCTCGTTCTACGACTACTACCGCAACGCGATGGGGCTGTGACCATGACGACCTGGACTCCGGTCGCCCAGGTGGGCGACATTTCCCCCGACACCGGCACGCTGCGCGTCGCGCTGGAGGGCGAGGCGGTCTGCCTGTACGACCTGCAGGGCGATATCTGCGCCACCCAGGACCGCTGCCCGCACGGCAATGCCAGCCTGGCCGATGGGTATATGGAAGACGGCACCATCGAATGCCCGCTGCATCAGGGCGTATTCGACATCCGCAGCGGCAAGCCGCAATGCCCGCCCGTCACCACCGACCTGCGGCGCTACGCGGTGCGGGTCGAGGCCGGCACCATCTATCTGAGCCCGGAGGCGCCGTGAAAGCGGGCGCCATCGTCATCGTCGGCGCGGGGCAGGCGGGCGGCTGGGCCGCCGCCACGCTGCGCGGCCGGGGCTATTCTGGCCGCATCCTGCTGCTGGGCGATGAGCCGCACGCGCCGTACGAGCGTCCGCCCTTGAGCAAGGCGGTGCTGGGCGGCCAGGCGGCGCCCGAAAGCACCGAGCTGTTCTCCTGCGAGCGCCTGGCGGAACTGGACATCACGTTCCGGCCCGGCATCGCGGCGACACGGCTATGGCCCGAACGCCATCAGGTCGAAACGTCCGATGGCGCCACGCTCAGCTACGACAAACTGATCCTGTGCACCGGCGGCCGTCCCATCGTGCCGGCCTTGCCGGGCGCCGACGGACCCGCCGTGCATGTGCTGCGCACCCGCGACGATGCCTTGCGCCTGCGCGCCCGCCTGGGCCCGGGGCGGCGCATCGTGGTCGCGGGCGGCGGCTGGATCGGCCTGGAAGTGGCCGCCACCGCACGCCAGGCCGGCTGCGCCACCACGGTGCTGGAGCAGGCGCCGCGCCTGTGTGCCCGCAGTGTGCCGCCGGGCGTGTCGGCTCACCTGGCCGCGTTGCATGCCGCGCAGGGGGTGGCGCTGCGCCTGAATGCCAGCCTGCGCGCGCTGCATGCGCGGCCAGAGGGCGGCTGCGTGGCCGAGCTGGCCGACGGCGGCCGCCTGGAAGCGGACGCCGTGGTGCTCGGGGTCGGCATGCAGGCCAACGATACGCTGGCGCGCGAAGCCGGCATCGCCTGCGACCGCGGCGTGCTGGTCGACGAATACTGCCGCACCTCCGCGCCCGATGTGCTGGCCGCCGGCGACGTGGCGGTGGCGGCGACCGAGGGCGCCAGCCCCATCCGCCTCGAATCCTGGCAGAACGCCCAGGACCAGGGCGCGGCGGCGGCGCTGTCGGCGCTGGATGCCGGCCAGCCTTACCAGCCCAGCGGCGCGGTCTGGTCGGAACAGTACGACGCCATGGTGCAGATCGCCGGCTTTCCGGCGCGGGCCGCCCGCGAAGTGCTGCGGCCCCAGGCGGACGCGCGCGCGCTGCTATCGGTGGCGCTGGACGATGGCGGCCGCGTCATCGGCGCCGTGGCGGTGAACGCGGCGCGCGAACTGCGCCAGTTGCGCCAGTGGATCGCGCAAGGCACCCAGGTGGACCCCGCGCAACTGGCGCGCGCCGATGCGCCCCTGTCCAGCGCCCGGATCGGCTGAACCCTGATGGAGAACCGAATGCAGACCGAACACGTCAAGGCCGCCTGCGAGGCGGTCGTCCTGGCCTTTTTCCATGCGCTGGATACGCGGCGCCACCAGGCCGCCGCCGCGCTCATGGCGCCGGAAGGCACCTGGCTGCGCCAGGGCCAGATGCTGGCCGGGCCGGGCGAGGTGCTGGCGGCCCTGGAGGCTCGGCCGCCGCAGCGCACCACTTGCCACGTCATTACCAATCTGCGCCTGCTCGAACACAGCGGATCGCAGGCCACGGTGGGCTATTTCCTGACCGCCTACGACAGCGATCCGCAAGCGCAGGGCGGGGCGCCGCGCCTGGTCGCCATCCGCGACTGCCAGGATCGGCTGGTCGCCAGCGGCCAGGACTGGCTGCTGGCGGAAAAGCGCAGCCGGCGCCATCTGCCTCCCGAATGATTCCCCCGAAACCCAGCCGGAAAACCCCATGACATCGCAAGCAAAATCCATGGATGCCTCGACCATCCGGGCGCTGGCCCAGCGCCTGGACCAGGCGGAACGCAGCCGCACCCAGATCCGCCAGCTGTCGCTGGAATATCCCGACATCACCATCGCCGACGCCTACGCCATCCAGCGCGAATGGGTCGCGGGCAAGATCGCGGCCGGCCGCAGGCTGGTGGGCCACAAAATCGGCCTGACCTCGCGCGCCATGCAACTGTCCTCGCAGATCGACGAGCCCGACTACGGCGCCTTGCTGGACGACATGCTGTTCGACGACGGCGCCGAGATCCCCCGCGACCGCTTCATCGTGCCGCGGGTCGAGGTCGAGCTGGCCTTTATCCTGGAGCGGCGGCTAAAGGGCCCCGGCGTGACCCTGTTCGATGTGCTGGACGCGGTGCGCTATGTGATCCCGGCGCTGGAGATCATCGACGCGCGCTCGCACCAGATCGACCCCGACACCCGGCGGCCGCGCAAGGTCTTCGATACCATCGCCGACAATGCCGCCAATGCCGGCGTGGTGATGGGCGGACGGCCGGTGCGGGTCGATGCGCTCGACCTGCGCTGGGTCGGCGCGATGATGTCGCGCAACGCCGTGATCGAGGAAACCGGCCTGGCCGCGGGCGTGCTGAACCATCCGGCCAACGGCGTGGTGTGGCTCGCCAACAAGCTGGCGAGCCACGACATCGCGCTCGAAGCCGGACAGATCATCCTGAGCGGTTCGTTCACGCGGCCGGTGTTCGCCCAGCAGGGCGACACGTTCCATGTGGACTATGGCCGGCTCGGCGCGGTCAGTTGCCGCTTTGCCTGAGGCTTCCGGAGACCCTCCCGCATTTCCGTTTTTCGTTCCCCGCGCGTCCGATACATCACAACCAGAGGCCGCGCGCCCCGCACCCCAAAGGAGACAAACCATGACCCTTTTCAAGACCTCGATCGGCATCGCGGCCGCGTGCCTGGCGCTGGCCAGCGGCGCCGCGGCGGCGCAAGGCGCCGACTGGCCCAGCCATCCCATCACCCTGGTGGTGCCTTTCGCCGCCGGCGGTGGCGGCGATACGCTGGCGCGCCTGGTGGCCGATCCGCTGTCGCGCGAACTCGGCCAGTCCATCATCATCGAGAACCGGCCCGGCGCGGGCGGCAACATTGGCACCGCCATTGTCGCGCGCGCCAATCCGGACGGCTACACGCTGTCCTACGGCACCAACGGCACGCAGGCCACCAACCACTGGCTGTATAAATCGCCGGGCTACGCGCCGGCGGACTTCGAACCGATCTCGCGCTTCACCGTGATCGCGGCGGCGCTGGTGGTCAATGCCGCCGACGAGCGCTTCAAATCGCTGGCGCAGTTGCTGACCTATGCCAAGGCGCATCCCGGCGAGTTGACCTGTGGCTCGGCCGGCAACGGCACCTCGTCGCACCTGGCCTGTGAACTGCTGAACCAGATGGCCGGCGTCAAGATCATGCACATTCCGTACAAGGGCGGCAGCGCGGCCATGACCGACCTGCTGGGTGGACGCATTTCGCTGCTGATCGACGTGATGCCGAACGTATCGGGCCAGATCGCCGCGGGCAAGCTGCGCGCGCTGGGCGTGACCACGCCGCAACGGGTGGCCTCGAATCCGGACATCCCCACCATCGACGAAGCCGGTGTCAAGGGCTATGGGTTCTTTGCCTGGGATGGGTTGTACGCGCCCAAGGGCACGCCCGCGGCGGTTCTGGACAAGCTCAACGCCGCCGTCAACCGCGCGCTGCAGCGGCCGGAAGTGAAGCAGGCCCTGGAATCGCGGGGCGCGATCCCCTCGCCGACCTCGCGCAAGGCATTGGCCGAGTTCGGGGCCGAGGAGTACACGCGCCTGGGCAAGGTGGTGAAAACCGCCGGCGCGGCCATCGATTGAGGCAGTGCGGGACCCATGCCGACCGGCGCGGGCCCCGGACGGCCGGGGCCGGGCGGCGCCGGCCCCTACAACGCCGGCTTGAGCACCATCAGGAAATACACCGCCACCATCGCCAGGAACGCGGGGTAGCCCAGCCATTCCCAGCGGCGCGCAAAGCGCCAGTAACGCGCCGGCAGCGCCGTGGCGCCGGCAGCCTGGGCGCCGGCGGCCATCTTCGCCATCTCGTACTGCAACCACACCACCGGCAGCCAGCAGGCGCCCGCCAGCAGGTACAGCCCGATCGACAGGGCGATCCAAGGCGTGGTCCAGGTCCAGCCCGCCGTGTGCGCCAGCCACAATCCGGTCAGGGGCTGCGCCACCACCGCCGGCGTGGTGAACCACAGGTCGGCCCGCACCACCAGGCGCGAGACCGCCGCGATCGCCGGCACCGAACCGCTGCGGTTGGCGAAGAATAGATAGAAGGCCGTCCCGAAGCCGGTGCCGACCAGCAGCACCGACGACAGGATGTGCAGGGTCTTGATCGTGAGATAGGCATTCATGGCTGGACTTCCTCGCTGAACAGGATGAAAAGGAGCGCGATGACGGCGACGTTCTTGAGCAACGGGCCGAAGGGATGCCAGAGGAACTCCGGCAGCGCGACCGCGATCACCCCGGAATAGCCGAGCACCAACGCAAGCTGCGCCGCCCACAACCGCCTCCCGGGGCGCCAGAGCGTGGCCAGGCCGAACGCGGCGTCCAGCGCGGCGGCCAGGTACAGGGCCGCCACGGCGACCGGTCCATGCAGGCCGACGCCGGCCAGCAGCGCCAGGCTGGCGTCGACCGGGTAGATGACGGCGCTGCACAGCGCGGTCCACAGCCAGATCAGCGCCAGCGCACCGCGCAGCAGGGCGGGGCGCCACGCCGCCAGGGCCTGCAGGCGCAGGGCGGGCGCCTCGTCCGGAGTAATGAAGGCGTCGATGGCAGCCGGCGGACGCCCCAGCACGCGGGTGGTGACCGCCGCATCGCCGCTGTTGCCGGCGCGCAGCATGCGCCAGGTGTCGCGCGTCAGCATGGAACCGGGCAGGCGGTCGCACAGCGCCGCGCCCGCGGCGACCAGCGCGCCGGGCACCGCCAGCGTCCGCGCCGGCGCAAAGCCCATCGTGGCGCGATAGATTGCCAGCATGCGCTTGAACGTGACCTCGGCGCCGCCCACCAGATCGAGCACCCGCGGCGCATCGACCACTCCGTCCACCAGACGCACCACGATCTCGGCCAGTTCATCGACGTGGATCGGCCGCAGCGGCTGGCGACCGCCGGCGGGCAGGGCGTGCAGCGGCAGCGAGGCCAGCGCGCGGAAAAAGCGCGCCGACGCGCCCTGGGCGCCATACACCAGCGCCGGCCGCAGGATGTGATGCGTGACCGGCAGCGTGCGCAGATGGTCATCGGCCGCGCGCTTGGTGCGGAAGTAGGCGGTGGCGCCACCTTGCGCGCCCAACGCCGACAACTGCAGCACCCGCCTGACCCCGGCCTGCGCCGCTGCCTCGAACAGGGCCACCGGGGCAAGATGATGCAGCCGCTCGAAATCGCCGCGCTCGGCTTCGCGCAGGACGCCGACCGCATTGATCACGACGTGGATGCCGCGCAGGCGGTCGACCCAGGCGGCCGGCGCGGTGTCGACGCGGTAATCCACTGCGATCTCGTCGGGACGCCGCGCCTGCCGCACGCCCCTGAGCACCCGGTGCCCGTCGCGCGTCAGCGCCTGGCACAACGCGCGGCCGATGAAACCGTTGGCACCGCATACCAGGATGTTCATGTGATCCGCCTTCGGTCGTATCGACCTCTTTCTTTAATTTCTGTTATTTCTGTATGGACAGAAATAACAGGGCAAAAAAATGGGCGGGACACGCGGTCCGCCCACGCCATCACGCCTTGGCGCGGCGCATTGTCTTGCTGATCTTGGCGCCCATGCCGAGCGTCTTCATCAGCGTCTCGGGTTTCATGCGCAGCATTTCGTCCGACCAGGTGGTGAGGATCTCCAGGAACGCCAGCGTCTCGCGCACGCGCTGCGCGGTGAGCGGGGTTTCGTCGGCCATCTCGGGGCTGGCAAGGGTGTCGCGCAGCATCGTCAGGGTGGGATCGATCTCGCGCTGGCGCCGGCCTTCGACGATCAGCTTGAACAGTTCCCAGATATCGGTGGAGGTCTCGAAGTGGTCGCGGCGGTCGTCCATGACGTGCACCACCTTGGCCAGGCGCCAGGCCTGCAGTTCCTTGAGGCTGTTGCTGACGTTCGAGCGCGCCACGCCCAGGGTTTCGGCGATTTCCTCCGCGGGCGCGGGCCGGCCCAGCAGGTAGAGCAGGGCGTGGATCTGCGCCACGGTGCGGTTCACGCCCCAGCGCGAGCCCATTTCGCCCCAGTGGAGGATGAAGCGTTCGGCGATCGGAGTCAGTTTCATGTGGCCACTGTAGGTATTTCTCTAATTTCTGTCAATACAGAAATTAGAGAAATAAGCGCGATCCGCTAAGCTCGAGGCATGAACCAACACGACTATCAAATTGCCCTGCGGCGTGAACTCGACGCCCACACCGACGCCGCGCTGCGCGTGCTGGCCGGCCTGTTTCCGCGCCTGCCCGAAAAGGCGCGCGAGATCCAGTTCGGCATCTTTCCCGACCAGGACGGCGAGGGCACGTTCTCCGTGGTCATCGGCCTGGACGGCCCCGACCTGTATGTGCTGAACAAGGCCATCGAGGGCCATCGGCGCCTGTTCGACGTGGTGCACGGCGAAACCGGCCTGACGCCGCCGGTGCCGAGCTTCGCGCGCGACCCCGGATTCTGCGTGCAGGACGCCATCGCCGACACCGCGGCCGACTGGATCGAGGCCTTGTGGGAGCGGGGCGGCCGCGCGCTGTCGCCGCTGCCGGCCTGCATCTACGCGGACGAGGACTACGGCACGACCACGCCGCGCAGCCTGTCGGCCGACGCTGCGGCGGCCCTGCGCTGAGCCGGCGCGGCGCGCCTTATCCGGCCTTGGCCTGTGCCAGGGCGCGTTGCACCGCCGGACGCGCGGCGACCCGCTCCAGGTAGGCGGTCAACGCCGGGAAGCGCGCCATCTCCACGCCGTCGCCTTCCAGCCAACTGCCGATGGTGTAGAGATAGGCATCGGCAATGCTGAAGCGCTCGCCCAGCGCCCAAGGCCCGGCAATCTGCGATTCCAGGTAGGCGGCGACCGCCGTCATGGTTTCGGGCACCTTGGCGCGCATGGATTCATGCGCCGCCGGGTCATCGGCCCAGCGCGCGCCGCGCCGCTTGTGCGCGTGCGCCACGTGCGCGGTGGAAGCCAGGTAGCTGTTCAGTTCCTGCAGGCGCGCGAAGGCGAAGGCGTCGTCCAGCGGCGCCAGCCCGGCCGCGGGAAAACTCTGCGCGACGAAAGCCAGCAGGGCCGGCGTTTCGGTCAGCACGCCATGCTCGGTGGCCAGCGCCGGTACCCGTCCCTTGGGATTGACCCGCAGGTATTCCGGGCTCTGCTGCTGCCCGGCGCTGAAATCCAGCTTGACGACGTCGAAGTCGGCGCCGGCTTCGTGCAGGGCGATATGGGTGGCCAGGGCGCAGGTGCCCGGTGCGGTGTAGAAGGTCCAACGTGACATGGCGTCCTCTTGAAGGGGGCAGGCGAAGCGGAAGGGGCCATTATCGCCAGAACCGCCGGCGCTGCCTACGGTTGGGGCCGCGCAGGCGCCGCGGCGGCGGATCAGGCAAGCGC
>NZ_JCBANN010000055.1:0-36886 GCF_059761975.1 Achromobacter sp. 46006 | reverse complement strand
CTATCGCCCGGCCGCCATGCCCGCGCCGGCCCCGCAGGGCCGGCGCCCGCCGCCCTTACTGCAACTTGATCTGCGCCTGCTCGATGACCGACTTCCAGCGCTCGCGCTCGGCGCGGATCTGCGCGCCGAACTCGGCCGGCGTGTTGCCCAGCGGGAAGGCGCCGGTCTCTTCCATCTTGGCCGCGGTGGCGGGGTCGCGCACCGCCTTGGCAAAGGCCTGCGCCAGCTTGTCGCGCACCTGCGCCGGCATGCCGGCCGGACCCACCACGCCATACCAGGCGGTGACGTCGTAGTCCTTGTAGCCCTGTTCGGCGAAGGTCGGCACCTCCGGCAGGCGCGGATTGCGCGCGTTGCCCGTGATGGCCAGCGCGCGCAGGTGGTTGCTCTTGATATAGGGCAGCGACGACGGGAAGTTGTCGAAAATCACCGGCACCACGCCGCCCACCGTGTCGGTCAGGGCCGGGGCGGAGCCGCGATACGAGATGCTGTTCATCTTGCCGCCGATGATCTGCAGGAACCAGATCATGCCGAGGTCGTTGACGCCGCCCGCGCCCGCGTTGGCGTAGCCATCCTTGCCCGGGTTGGCGCGCACGTGGGTCACGAATTCCGCCAGGGTCCTGGCCGGGTACTGCGGGTTGACGCTGAGGATGTTGGGGCTGGTCACCAGGTTGCTGATGGGCGTGAAATCCTTGACGGGGTCGTAGGCCAGCTTGGGAAAAAGGTGCGGCGCCGTGCCGTGGGTGCTGACGGTGGCCAGGCCCACGGTGTAGCCGTCCGGTTTGGCGCGCGCGGTCGCGGTCATGCCGATGGTGCCGGAGGCCCCGGTGCGGTTCTCCACCACGATCTGCTGCCCCAGGATCTCGCCGGCCTTGGCCGCGGCCAGCCGCCCGACGATGTCGGTGGGACCGCCGGCCGGGAACGGCACGATCAGGGTGATGGGGTGGTCGGGGAATTCGGCGCGGGCTGCCGGCAACACGGCGGCCAGCGCCAGGACGGCACAAGTCTTGCGGATCATGGGAAGTCTCTCCTGTGAGGAAGGGTTCTGCTGGTTATCGGGAAAAACCGGACGCGCCGGCGATCGCGGCATCGCGGCGCAGGATCCTGCCCGGACGCGGCTGTCCGGGCGCCGCCGGGAATACCGGGCAGCCATTGACCAGCACGTGCTCGACGCCGGCCGAGGCCAGTGTCGGCGCCTCCCAGGTGGCGCGGTCGCGCACCGTATCGGCATCGAACACGACCACGTCGGCCCAGGCGCCCACGGCCAGGCGGCCGCGATCGGCCAGGCCGAACACGCGCGCCGGCAGCGCGGTCATCTTGGCCACCGCGGCCTCCAGCGTGAGCAACTCGGCCTCGCGCACATAGCGGCCCAGCACACGCGTGAAACTGCCCCACAGGCGCGGGTGAGGATGGACGTCATTGGGCAGGCCGTCGGAGCCGACCATGCAGCACTCGTGCTGGAAAATGCGGCGCACTTCGTTTTCGTCCATGGCGAAATAGATCGCACCGGCCGGGCACAGGCGGCGCGCCGCCGTGACAGCGTCGCAGCCCCAGCGCGTCGCGATCTCGGCCAGCGACTGGCCGCCGCACTCCGGATGCGGGGTCGACCAGGTGATGCGGATATCGTCGATCTGGTCGGCGCGCTCCGGGATCAAAATGGTGGAACTGCCCGGGTAGGGATAGATGTCCAGCGCCACCTCGACCCCGGCGGCGCGGGCGCGGTCGATGCTGGCCAGGGTGACGGCGCTCTTGCCCCAATTGGCCGGCATCATGCATTTGTGGTGCGACAGCACGGTGGCGCAACCGGTGCGGCGGCCGATGCCCAGCACTTCGTCCACAGCGGCCTCGACCGCGTCGCCTTCATTGCGGATATGGCTGGTATGCAGCGCAGCGCGCGCCGCCGCGACACGCGCCAGGCCGTCCAGTTCGGCCGCCTCGGCGACGCCACCGGGCTGATAGGCCAGGCCCGTGCTGAACCCGACCGCGCCGGCCTCCAGCGCCTCGGCCAGCATGCGCTCCATCGCCTGTTGTTCCTGCTCGCTGGGCTGGGCCGCCGGATCGCGCATCGCGGCCAGGCGCAAGTTGGCGTGGCCCACCAGGGCGGCCACGTTGATCATTGGCCGCTGCGCCTGCAGCGTGTCGAGGTATGTGGCCATGTCCGCGAACAGGGGCGAATCGCCCAGCAACGCCAGCGCGGCGGCGGTATTGCCCGGCAGCGGCGCCGGCGCGCCGCTGATGCCGCAATTGCCGACCACCACCGAGGTGATGCCCTGGCTGGTCTTCCATTCCAGGTCCGGCTTCTCCACGAACATCAGGTCGTCATGGCCATGGGTGTCGATGAAACCGGGGGCGACGATCTTGCCACGGGCGTCGATACGCCGGCCGGCGGGCGCGGCCGACAGGTCGCCCATGGCGGCGATGCGTTCGCCACGGATACCGAGATCGGCGCGGCGGCGCGCGGCGCCCGTCCCGTCGATTACCCAACCGCCTTCTATGACCAGATCCAGATTTTCCTGCATGCAACTTCCGCCTCGATGGGGCCGCGCGCGCACGCCGGCCGCTTGCGGGCCGTCCGCGGACAGCCCGGATGCTTGATGAAGGCCCTAGTATCGTCCGCCCGATCAATCTGGAAAAATTGTTTTTATTGATCCATTTATCGCAATTTGAAATGCATCGCCTGCCCAAGCACGTCACCCTCAAACACCTGACCGCCTTCGTCGCGGTGGCGCAGGAGTCCAGCTTCACGCACGCGGGCAAGCGCCTGTTCCAGACCCAGTCATCAGTGACCAGCCTGGTGCGGCAACTGGAAGACGCGCTGGCCACCCGGCTGTTCGCGCGCACCAGCCGGCGTGTGCTGTTGACGGCGGCGGGCGAGGAGTTCCTGCCGCGCGTGATGCGCCTGCTGGCGGATTTCGATGGCGCGATCGAGGACGTGGTGCGCTTCGGCGCGCTCGAGCGCGGCCGCGTCGGCGTGGCTGCCGCGCCGTCGGCCATCACCCAACTGATCGCGCCGGCGGCGGCGCTGTTCGCCGCGCAATACCCCGCCATCCGCCTGTACCTGAGCGATGACAATTCCGGCCGCATCCAACGCAAGGTGGCCACGCGCGAGGTCGATTTCGGCCTGACCAGCCGCTGGGCCGACGCGCCCGGCCTGCAATTCGACGCGCTGCTGGAAGACCGCTTCGGCGTGCTGTACCGCGACGACGACGCCGGCCTGCTTCCCGGCCGCGACGGCACCATGCGCTGGGCCGATCTGGCCGGCCGCAAACTGGTGGGCGTGGTGGACGAGACCGGCATCATGGCGCTGCTGCGGGCCCGGGCGGACCTGCCGATCGAGGCCGCCGCGCCCTTCTATGAAGCCTCCAGCACCACCTCGCAGGCGGCGCTGGTGAAGGCCGGCATGGGGGTGGCGCTGCTGCCCGCCCTGGCGGCGCAACGCGTGCTGGAGCCGGGTCTGGCCTACGCGCTGCTGGCGCGGCCTACGGTGGTGCGCACACTGTGCATCATCCGCCACAAGGAATATGCGCTGAGCCCGGCCGCCGAAGCGCTGACCCGGGCCATCCGCGGCTACCTGCGCGGCGCGGCGCTGCCGGCTGGCTGCAAGCTGGCGGCGGGCGCAGCGCGCAGGCGGGTCTGAGACGGCGGCGCCAGCAAGGCGCGCAGGCCTCAGGCGCGCAGTTTCTCGTCCAGCGCGGCCAGCCCGGCGGCGAACACCCCTTGGCCCACGGAGGCGGCCACCGCCTGCAGATCGGCGTCCGCCTCGACCCGGAAGTCGGCCCACCATTCCACCAGCGTGGCGCCGCTCTCGGTGATGGCGCGCAGCGCTACGCCGGCCACGTAGTCGCGCATGGGCAAGTCGGTCTCGATGATGGAGTAGCGCAGCGCCGTGCCGGGGTCGTCCAGCATCAGCAACTGCTCGCGCACGAAGCCCGAAGGCTTGAGCGTCAGGTACCGCACCGAGCCGACCGCATCGTGGCGGCCGCCTTCCTCCAGGCGGCTTTGCGCAATGCCGGGATGCCATCCCGCCAGGCCGTTGAAATCACGAAACAGCGGCCAGACCTTGGCCAGCGGCGCCTGGACGATGGCGCTGGTGTAGACGGTATGCGGCATGCGGACTCCTGCGGGCGCGCGGCGCCCCGGTGGATACGGCGGGAAGGAAAAGCGTCAGAAAGTCAGTTGCTTGAACTCGCGCGTGGTGGCGGTCAGCGCCAGTTCGGTGGGCAGGCGCTCCATCGAGCTGGCGCCATAGAAACCATGGCAATGGCGGCAGTGGCGCAGGATGTGGGCAGCGTCAGCCGGCGTGGCGATGGGGCCGCCATGGCACAGCACGATCACGTCCGGGCGCACGGCCAGCGCTGCCGCCGCGATGCGGTCGATGGCGGCGACGCAATCATCCAGCGTCAGGGCGGTTTCGGCGCCGATGGCGCCACCGGTGGTCAGGCCCATGTGGGCCACGATGATGTCGGCGCCGGCCCGCGTCATGGCCACGGCGTCGTCCTCGTCGAAGACGTAGGGCGTGGTCAGCATGCCTTTTTCATGGGCCAGGCGGATCATGTCCACCTCCAGCGCGTAGCCCATGCCGGTCTCTTCCAGGTTGGCGCGGAAGGTGCCGTCGATCAGGCCCACGGTGGGGAAGTTCTGCACGCCGGCGAAACCCTGGCGCTTCAGGTCGTCCAGGAACACGTCAAAGTCGCAGAACGGATCGGTGCCGTTGACGCCGGCCAGCACCGGCGTGTGCTTGACCACGGGCAGCACCTCGCGGCCCATGTCGACCACGATTTCGTTGGCGTTGCCGTACGCCAGCAGGCCGGCCAAAGAGCCGCGTCCAGCCATGCGGTAGCGGCCCGAGTTGTAGATCACGATCAGGTCGATGCCGCCCGCTTCCTCGCACTTGGCCGACAGTCCGGTGCCGGCGCCACCGCCCACGATGGGCGTGCGGTCGCGCACCATGGCGCGGAACTTGTCCAGGAGTTGGTTGCGGTCGAAGCGCGGCATGGCGGCAATCCTCAGTGTGTGGCGATGTCGAGAAACTGTTCGACCGCGGTGCGGGCGAACAGCGGGTCGTTGATGTGGCACGGCACGCGCACCAGGCGGCGATCGGCGGTCTGCACCAGCCGCGATTCCAGCGCATCGAACAGCGCGGCGTCGGCCTGCGGGTCCCAGAAAGCCTGGCCGGGCGCGTCCAGCGCCGACACGCCGCCTTCGGGGATCAGGAAACGCACCGGGCCCTCGCAGCGATTGAGCCTGTCGGCGATCCACTCGCCTTGGCGGCGGTTCTCGTCCACGGTGGTGCGCATCAGCGTCACCTGCGGGTTGTGGGGGTAGAAGGTGCGGCCGCGGTAGCGTTCCGGCACCGAGTCCATGGCGCCGAAATTGACCATGTCGAGCGCGCCGCAGGAACCCACATACGGAGCGCGGGTGCGGGCCACGGCGCCGAAGCGATCCTCGGTGCAGGCCAGCACGCCGCCGAACAGGAAGTCGCAGACCTCGGTGGTGGTCAAGTCCAGCACGCCGGACAACAGATGGCTGTCGAGCAGTTTTTCCATCGACTGGCCGCCAGTGCCGGTGGCGTGGAACACCAGGCAGTCGTAGCGCGATTCGAGCAGCGGCGTCACCTGCTGCACGCAGGCGGTGGTGACGCCGAACATGGTGATGCCGACGGCGGGCTGGCTGTCGTCGCCGCTGGCGTCGGCGGCCTGGCGGAAGGCGCCGCCGATGGCGCCGGCGGCGTTGGCCAGCACCCGGCGCGAGATGCGGTTCAGGCCGGCCACGTCGGTCACGGAATACATCATGGCGATGTCCGACGGCCCGACGTAGGGCGCGACGTTGCCGGACGCCATGGTCGAGACCATCAACTTGGGCACGCCGATGGGCAGCGCGCGCATGGCCGGGGTGATCAACGCGGTGCCGCCGGAGCCGCCCAGGCCCAGCAAGGCGCCGATATCGGGGTTGGCGGCCGCGTAGCGTTCGAACGCCAGCGCCATGGCCGCGATGGCGGTGCCACGGTCGCCCGTGAACACGGCCTGCTCGCCCTGCGGGTGGCTGCGCGCCACCTCCCGCGCCTGCACTTGCGCCGCGCTGGCTGCGCCGGTGGTGGACACGTCCACCGAAACAACGTCCAGGCCATCTCGCTTGAGCAGATCGACCACATACTCGGCCTCGTGGCCCTTGGTGTCGTAGGTGGCGGCCACGAAAACCCGCCGATTCGAATGCGTCATGACTCCTCCGCGGGCGGCTACACTCGGTGCGCGCCTCGATATATGTCCGGGGCGCGTGGCCCTGTAGAATCAAGAAATGAGACGAAAGAATCATACTGAGACGCCTGTCTCACGTCAAACCACCGGAACGCCGCGCAAACCGGCCGCGCGCCTGATCGCGCCCGCCAGCCGCCAGGCCGCCGCCAGCGGCGAGCCGCCGCATGGGCCGCGCGCGCGCATGCGCAAGATCCTGCTGGATACCGCGCAGCGGCTGATGGCGCAGGGCATCACGCCCTCGGTGGCCGAACTGGCCGGGCATGCCCAGGTGTCGCGCGCCACCGCCTACCGCTACTTCCCCAGCCAGAGCGCGCTGATCGCCGCCGTTGTCGACGAAAGCCTGGGCCCGATCCTGGCCTGGGACTCGGCCGCGCCGGACGCCGCCAGCCGCATCGACGAGCTGCTGCGCTTCGCCTATCCGCGCCTGGAGGCTCAGGAGGCGCCGCTGCGCGCTGCAATACAGGTGTCGCTGCAGCAGCATGCCGAAGCCAGCGCCGGCCGCGCCGGCAACGAACCGCGGCTGGTGCGCGGCCACCGCGTCGACATTCTCAAACGCGCCATCGCGCCGCTGGCCGGCGCCCTCGCGCCGGCGCAACAGGAGCGCGTGGCACAGGCGCTGTCGCTGGTCTACGGCACCGAAGTATTCCTGGTGCTCAAGGACATCTGGGGCCTGGAGCTGCCGGCAATCACCGACGTGGCGCGCTGGACCGCCCAGGCCATCATCCGCCAGGCGCTGGCCGAGGCCGCCGAGACGCCGGTTCCGGCTCGCGGCAAGCGCTAAGCCCCGCGCTGCGGCCGTTGCGGCGCATGCCCGCCTGCCGTGGACTGTCATTCGCGCGTCACTCGCGCCACGCATAGTGCGGGCCTTCGCGGCGCCGCGCGTTGCGGGCCGCCATGACGCTGGAGTTTGGAATGCAGTTCGAAGCAACCCGCCTGCGGCGGGCCATGATGCCCTTGTCGCTGGCTTGCGTAACCCTGTTGAGCGCCTGCGGCGGCAGCGACGACGATGACGAATCAGGCGCGCCGCCCGCCGTGACCGAACCGGCGCCTGCCGTGCGGACGGGCGCCTGGAGCACCGGCGACCTGCACGTGCACACGATCCAGTCCGATGACGCCCAGACCACGCTGGAAAGCGTGCTGGACCAGGCCTTCGACCGCTACAAGCTGGACTGGGCCGCGCTTTCGAACCACCTGCGCATGTCGGCGCGAGACAACACCGGCGCCAACATCCCCGGCGGCTCGATTCCGTTCTCGACCGGCATGGCGCGCTATGAAGTGCCGTTCATCAAGCAGGCCCAGGCCGCCGGGCGCTATGCCGGCAAGATCATCTTCTCGTCGTTCGAGTGGGACATGCCCACGCACGACCACGTCAATATCGGCATCGGCACCAACGACCCGATGTCCGAGCAGTCGTTGCGCGCCGTGGCGGAATTCGAATACCTGTACACCAACAAGGCCGACAACCTGTTCGATGCGCAGTTGGTGGCGGACCTGGCCGGCCAGCCGCGCGCCTTTACCACCCACGCCGATTCGCTGACGGCATTGCTGTGGCTGCGCGACAAGCATCCCGACAGCTACATGCTGCTGAATCACCCGTCGCGCTACGCTGGCAAGTACACCGTCGGCCAGTTGCGCGAGATGCATGACCTGGCGCCGTCGATCTTCTTCGCCATCGAAGGCATGGTCGGCAACCAGATGGAACCCGATCGCGGCGGCTACGCCGAGGCCTACACCGCTGACAAGCTGCCCAACCGCACCTATGGCGGCGTCGACTACCTGGTGGCCAAGCTCGGCGGCACCTGGGACGCCCTGCTGGGCGAAGGCCGCCACATCTGGACCGTGGCCGATTCGGACTTCCACTTCCGCATCAACGCCACCGGCCAGTACAGCAGCGGCTATGCGCCGGGCGAATACGCCAAGACCTACGTCTGGAAGGACGGCAAGGATATGGCGGCGGTGGTCGCGGGCCTCAAGAGCGGCCGTATGTTCGGCGTTTTCGGCGACCTGATCGATGCGCTCGAATTCCAGGCGCAGGGCGCCTCGGGCACCGCGCACATGGGCGGCGAGCTGGTGGCGGCCAAGGGCGAGCAGGTGGAAGTGACCATCCGCTTTCGCAGTCCCGACAGCAACCACTACGAATATCCGATCGAAAGCGGCAACCCGACCTACGTCAAGCCAACCGTGCACCACGTCGACCTGATCGTGGGCGATGTCGGCCCGCGCGCCGCTGCCGGCACGCCGGACTACGACAACGCCACCAATCCCAGCACCCGCGTGCTGGGCCGCTACACCAGCAAGGACTGGACCGTGGACAAGGACGGCTACAACGTCATCAAGGTCAAGCTGACCGCCGACAAGAGCCAGTACCTGCGCCTGCGCGGCACCAACCTGGCGCCGGACGTGGCGGGCGAAACCGCCAACGGCGAACCGTTGCCGGACGCCAAGGTCGACCTGGCCGACAACGCGGCCCGCTTCAACGCCATCAACGCGCGCAATTACAACGACCTGTGGTTCTATTCGAACCCGGTGTTCGTGACGGTCAAGCAATAAGGCGTCCCGCCCCGGCGCGGCGCGGGACGTCGCGCCAGGGCGGTCACGTAACGCGTCCGGCAAGGATTCTCTTTTATAAGTCACAGTTATTTTGTTGACCGCCCACCCCTCAATTGCTACATATGAGGACGCAACTGCACTTGGTTCCTGATTATTCTCATCGGAGGATTTTTATGAGCAAGCGAATTGTTGTCGTGGGTGGCGGGGTCGGCGGCACCATGCTGGCCAACCAACTGGTCCACAAGCTGTACCCCGAAGTGTCGGCAGGCAAGGTCAGCATCATGCTGCTGTCCGATTCGCCGGATCATTACTACAAGCCGGCCTTCATGTATGTGGCGTTCAACCTGTTTTTCCAGGAAGAACTCAAGCGTCCCGAACGGTCCCTGCTGCGGCCCGAGATCGATTTCCGTGTCGACAAGGTGACGCGCTTCGATTTCGATGCCCAGCAACTGCACACCCGCGGCGGCAAGCGCCACGGCTACGACTATCTCGTCATCGCCACGGGCTGCGTGCCCGCGCCTGAGCGCATCGAGGGACTGCGCGAAGCGGGCGACCATTTCTACCAGTACGAGCCGGCGCGGCAGCTCGCCAGCCGCCTGTCCACCATCGAACGCGGCCGCGTCTTCGTCAGCGTCACCTTTCCCAAGACGCCGAATGTGCCGCACCAGTGCGGCATCGCGCCGATCGAGACCACGCTGATGCTGGACGACTACTTGCGCCGACGCGGCGTGCGCGACCGGGTGGAGATCGTCTACACCTACCCCACCACCTCGCAACTGCTGCGCAACTGCCTGTTCCTGCAAAAGCCCACCTGCGAAGTGCTGCCGGCCATCTTCGAACAGCGCGGCATCCAGTTCCAACGCGGCTTCACGCTGGCGAAGGTGGACCCCGACCGACGCATCGCCTATTCGGAGGAAGGCGTCGAGCAACCCTTCGACATCCTCATGGCCACGCCGCCGATCCGCGCGGTCGACGCGGTGCTGGAATCGGGCGCCTCGCAGGCGCCCGACAACGAGGGCTGGCTGCCGACCGATCACGAGACCATGCAGGTCTATGGCCTGCGCAACGTGTACGTGATCGGCGACACGGTGGACCTGCCGGTCAGCAAGGCCGGCGGCTCGTGCCATAACCAGGCGCCCGTCATCGCCAACAACATCGCGGGCGAGATCCGCCTGGGCCATCCCTGCAGCGCCTACGACGGCCGCGTCCAGGCCGTGGCGCAGATGGGCCTGAACGCGGGCATGCCGCTCTGGTACGACTACACCCACGACGTGCGGCCGACGCCGCCGACCAAGCTGGGCGGATTGCTGCGGCATGGTTTCAACCGGGGCCTGTACTGGTCCGTCGCCAGGGGAATGCTATGAACGCTCCGCACGACAACAGCCTGCCGGCAGCCGGGCAAAGCGCCGCCGTGTTCGACACGCCGCCCGCGGCCGGCGGCAACGATGCGCTGGCACAACTGGCGGACAAGCTGCAACCGCTGGCCGATAGCGGACGGCTGGACAATATCGTCGACCTGCTGGCGCTGGCGTCCGACCTGGTCGACCTGCTCGATGCGCCGATGGTGGAAAAACTGGGCGCGCTGTCGGAGCAGGCCACGGGCGCCGCCTGGACCCTGTCCAACGCCTGGCGCGCGGCCCAGGCGCAAGGGTTGCAAGAGGCGCGCCCCCCGGGCCTGGGCGGACTGTTCCAGCTCTCGCGCGACGAGGACACGCGGCGCGGGCTGGCGCTGGTGCTGCGGACGCTGCAAGGCTTGGGCCGTCAGGTGGGCGATCAACGGCGGGACTACGCCCCTTCCTGATGCCGCTGGCGGGGCCGCCCGCGCGGCCCCCCCGCTGTCCAAAACAAAGCCCCGCAAGCGCTTGCCTGCGGGGCTTTGGGGGTGCGCGCCCGGGATGGGCGACGCGACCGGGCTTACTGCAACGTGCGCGTGAACACGAACTTGCCGTCGCGCCAATCCACCGGCACCACGTCGCGCGGACCGAACTGGCCTTCCAGGATCAGCCGGGCGACCGGGTTCTCGATCTGCTGCTGGATGGTGCGCTTGAGCGGACGCGCGCCAAACACCGGATCGAAACCGTCGCGGGCCAGTTCGGCCAGCGCGGGCTCGGTCACTTCCAGCCGCATCTCCTGCTTTTCCAGGCGCTCGGCCAGGCGGCGCAGCTGGATGCGGGCGATGGACTCGATGTGCTGCGCTTCCAGTGCGTGGAACACCACCACTTCGTCGATGCGATTCAGGAACTCGGGCCGCAGCGTCTGCTTGAGCTCGCCCCAGACCACTTCCTTGACCACGTCGTACGGCTGGCCGGCCAGCGTCTGGATGTGCTGCGAACCCAGGTTCGACGTCATCACGATGACGGTGTTGCGGAAGTCCACCGTGCGGCCCTGGCCGTCGGTCAGGCGGCCATCGTCCAGCACCTGCAGCAGCACGTTGAAGACGTCCGGGTGGGCCTTCTCGACTTCATCGAGCAGCACCACGCTGTACGGCTTGCGGCGCACGGCCTCGGTCAGGTAGCCGCCCTCTTCGTAGCCCACGTATCCGGGCGGCGCGCCGATCAGCCGCGCCACCGAGTGCTTCTCCATGAACTCGCTCATGTCGATGCGGATCATGTGCTCTTCGGAGTCGAACAGGAACTCGGCCAGCGCGCGCGTCAGCTCGGTCTTGCCCACGCCGGTGGGGCCCAGGAACAGGAACGAACCGTACGGGCGCGAGGGATCCGCCAGGCCCGCGCGCGAACGGCGGATGGCATCGGACACCAGGCGCACGGCCTCGTCCTGGCCGACCACGCGCTTGTGCAGGTATTCCTCCATGTGCAGCAGCTTTTCGCGCTCGCCCTGCATCATCTTGGACACCGGGATGCCGGTGGCGCGCGACACGACCTCGGCGATTTCCTCGGCGCCGACACGGGTGCGCAACAGGCGCGGACGGCCTTCGCCGCCCTCGGCCTCCTCGGCCGCCTCGGCGGCGCCCACTTCGGCGGCCTTCAGGCGCGCTTCCAGGTCGGGCAGCTTGCCGTACTGCAGCTCGGCCAGCTTATCGAACTGGCCCTTGCGTTGCAGCTCCGCCATTTCGGCGCGCACGCTGTCGATCTCTTCCTTGATGGCCTGGGTGCCCTGCACCGCGGCCTTCTCGGCCTTCCAGATTTCCTCGAAGTCGTTGTATTCGCGCTGCAGCTTTTCGAGCTCGTCCTCGATCACGCCCAGGCGGCGCTTGGAGGCGTCGTCGGTTTCCTTCTTGACGGCCTCGCGCTCGATCTTGAGCTGGATGATGCGGCGGTCGAGCTTGTCCATCACTTCCGGCTTGGAATCGATTTCCATGCGGATGCGGGCGCCGGCCTCGTCGATCAGGTCGATGGCCTTGTCGGGCAGGAAGCGGTCGGTGATGTAGCGGTGCGAGAGTTCGGCCGCGGCCACGATGGCCGGGTCGGTGATCTCGACGCCGTGGTGGATCTCATAGCGCTCCTGCAACCCGCGCAGGATGGCGATGGTGGACTCGACATCGGGCTCGTCGACCAGCACCTTCTGGAAGCGGCGTTCGAGCGCGGCGTCCTTTTCGATGTACTTGCGGTATTCGTCCAGCGTGGTGGCGCCGATGCAGTGCAGCTCGCCGCGCGCCAGCGCCGGCTTGAGCATGTTGCCGGCGTCCATCGCGCCCTCGGCCTTGCCGGCGCCGACCATGGTGTGCAGCTCGTCGATGAAGACGATGTTGCTGCCGTCGTCCTGCGACAGTTCCTTGAGCACGGCCTTCAGGCGCTCTTCGAATTCGCCGCGGAACTTGGCGCCGGCCAGCAGCGCGGCCAGGTCGAGCGACAGCACGCGCTTGCCGCGCAGGGTCTCGGGCACTTCGTCGTTGACGATGCGCTGCGCCAGGCCTTCGACGATGGCGGTCTTGCCCACGCCGGGTTCGCCGATCAGGACCGGGTTGTTCTTGGTGCGGCGCTGCAGAATCTGGATGGTGCGGCGGATCTCGTCGTCGCGGCCGATGACCGGGTCGAGCTTGCCCTGGCGGGCGCGCTCGGTCAGGTCGAGGGTGTACTTGGACAGCGCTTCGCGGTTGGACTCGCCTTCGGCGCCGGAGACGTTCTCGCCGCCGCGCACGGCGTCGATGGCGGCCTCCAGGGCCTTTTTCTGCAGGCCCGCTTCGCGCAGGATGCGGCCGGCCTCGCCCTTGTCGTCGGCCAGGGCCAGCAGGAACAATTCGCTGGCGATGTAGGTGTCGCCGCGGCGCGCGGCTTCCTTGTCGGTGCGGGTCAGCACGCCCTGCAGGTCGCGGCCGACCTGGACGTTGTCATCGCCCTGCACCTGGGGCAGCGCCTTGAGCGCGGCGTCCAGGGCCGGCTGCAGCCGGTTGACGGCCACGCCGGCGCGCGCCAGCAGGCTGGCGGCGCCGCTGTCGGCGTCGGACAGCAGCGCAGCCAGCACGTGCACGGGCTCGATGTAGGGGTGATCGTTGCGGGCGGCCAGACTCTGAGCGTCGGCCAGGGCTTGCTGGAACTTGGTGGTCAGTTTGTCGAATCGCATAATGGTCGTTGGTGGCTTGTTGGTGAGCCTGACCGATACGCGCCGGCGGGCTCGATGACCTGAATATGCGGCCGGATACGGGAATTTCAATACCCCGCCGGCCTCATGGTTTAGGGTGTATCGTCAAGGCGGGTTGCCCTCGACCGTGATCCGCATGCAGCAACAATCTGAACCATGAGCATATACGTTTTTGTCTATGGCACGCTACGCGCGGGCGAAATCAATGACCTGGCGCAAGCCGCGCGCCGGCGGGGCCTGCCACCGCCGCGGCACGTCGGCGCCGCCACCGTGCCCGGCGCCCTGGTGGATTTCGGCGACTGGCCCGGACTGATCCCGGCGCGGGACGGCCGCCGGGTGCTGGGCGACATCTACGAGGTGACGCCAGCCCTGCTCGGCCTGATGGACGAGATCGAGGAATACGAGCCCGGCCGGCCCGGTTGTTTCGTGCGGCAAGCGGTGCTGGCCAGCCCCTTGCCACCGGCCGACGCGGCCCCGCTGGCCTGCCAGTACTACCCCATCGATCCGGCCTGGCGCGGGACGGCGCCGGAGGTCGACGGCGACGACTGGATCGCCTACCGGCAGGCCCGCCGCGCCCGGCCTGCCCTGCAAGATATTGCTGCAAAAAGCCCCGTAAGACACCCGTAGTAACAACGGACTACAATAGGTTCCTGTCTTCACGCTTCAAGCCCGCCCAGGCCAGCCTACCGGCCAGGGCACTGAAAAGGTCATCGTATGCAAAAACGGGTTCCCGTTGCCCCTGATGCCGCCCACTGTTCCACATGCATGCTGGGCCACGTGTGCGTCCCCGTCGGGATGGCAGCCGCCGAGGTCGAAAAGCTGGACGAATTGGTGAAAGAGCGTGTGCGCCTTGAAAAAGGCAAGACGCTGTATTCGCTGGATCACCCCCTGGATGCCGTCTACGGCGTACGCTTCGGCAGCCTGAAGACACAGCTCGAGGACGCCACCGGCCAGATCCAGATCACCGGTTTCCACCTGCCCGGCGAGATCGTCGGCATGGACGGCATGCTCGATGGCAAGCACGTCTCGGCCGCCGTGGCGCTGGAAGACTCCGAAGTGTGCGTGATCCGCCTGAACGAAGTCGACCGGGTGGCCGCCCACCTGCCCTCGCTGCAACAACAGTTCCGCCGCCTGATGAGCCGCGAGATCACGCGTTCGCACCAGATGCTGGCGTCGCTGGGCTCGATGCGGTCCGAGCAGCGGCTGGCCGCGTTCCTGCTGAACCTGTCGCAACGCTATGCCTCGCTGGGCTACTCGTCCACCGAGTTCGTGCTGCGCATGAGCCGCGAGGAAATCGGCAACTTCCTGGGCCTGACGCTGGAGACGGTCAGCCGGCTGTTCTCGCGCTTCGCGCGCGACGGCCTGATCCGCATCAACCAGCGCGAGGTGCGCATCCTGGACCAGCCCGCACTCAAGCAACTGCTGGGCCACGAGGGCTGCTGACGCCCGCCCGCGCCATGCGCCTTGCGCCTGCCGCACCGCCGCATCCGTCGCCGCGCCCGTCGCGTACGCGGCGGGTCCTGGGCGTGGCGGCGCTGGCCGCGCTGCTGCCCTTGGCAGCGCCCGCGCAGACGCCGCTACCCGACCCCTACGATTACGACAAACCCCTGCCCGTGCCCAAGCGGGTGGCGGTGCCACCCTGGCAGACGCTCGAACTGGGCAGGCCCGGCCATCGCTACAAGATACCGGTCTATGCTAACCGGAACCTGGCGCGCGGCGACCTGCGCGATATCAAGCAAATCGTGATCGTGTTCCATGGCGTCAAGCGCAATGCCGACGCCTATTACGAAACCGCTGCCACGGTGCTGGCCGCCAATCCGGCCCGCGCCAATGACACGCTGATCCTGGCGCCGCGCTTCGTCGGCGTGATCGACTCGGGCTTTGCCGGCATGGCCGCCTGGCGCAAGGCCAGTTGGGAGGACGGCGAGGACAGCGTGCAGGCTAGCGGCCGCCCCGCCCCGGTCAGCGCGTTCCAGGTGATCGACGACCTGCTGCGCAGCCTGGATGACCGCAAGCGCCTGCCTATCCTGGCCGGCATCGTGCTGGCCGGCCATTCCGGCGGCGGCCAGTTGGTACAGCGATATGCGGTGCTGAACGCGATCGACGGGCCGCTGCGGCGCGACGGCATCGCCGTGCGCTACGTGGTGGCCAATCCCTCGTCATACCTCTACCTGACCCGGGAACGGCCCCGGCCCGACGGCAAGGGCTACGCCCCCTATGAACGCGGTATCTGCCCGACCTACAACCAGTACAAATACGGGACGGACAAGCTGCCCGCGTATGCCCAGGAAACCGACGATACGCGCCTGTTCATCCGTTACGCGGCGCGCGACGTGACCTATCTGCTTGGCGGGGCCGACAACAATCCCGAGCATCGGCTGCTCGACAAGACCTGCGGCGCCGAGGCCCAGGGGGCCACGCGGCTGGCGCGCGGCACCGCCTATCTGCAGTATGAGCGCATCGTTGCCGCGCGCGGCAACCGGCCGGTGGCGCTGCATCGTGCCGGTTTCGAAGTCGCTGGCATCGGCCACGACAGCAAAGGCATGTTCGGCTCGGTATGCGGCGCGCGCGCCCTGCTGGGCGAGCAAGCCCAGGCTCCGGCCGGCGCGGCCGCCTGCGAGGTGATCGCGCCGGCCCGCAAGTAGCCCGACGCGCCGGTCAGCGGCGCGCCCCCGTCAGCGGGCGCTCTGGCGCTGGCGGCGCGGGTTCGATAGGGGCCGCCTGCGGCGATTGGATCTCCAGCGCCGAACGGGCCTGGGCCACGCAGGGCAGGATCCAGCCCTCTTCCTTTTCATCGCGCGACAGCCCGGGCCATTCGATGCGGTAGGCCACCTCGCCTGCCAGCAACAGGCACATGCAGGCGCGGCAGGTGCCGTTGCGGCATGAGCTGGGCAACTTGATGCCCGCAGCCTGGGCGGCCGCCAGCAGCGACGCGTCGGCATCGGCCTCCAAGCGCAGGCCGGCGGGTTGCACCAGGACGGGAAAAACAGGCATGGCGGGTGGCCTCAATCGGGTTTGGCGCGGCGCCGGCCATCTCGATACCAAGGCGGCCGCGCCCTGCCGCAGGGACCGTCAGGCGGAATGATCCTGCCAGTCGAGCGGCCAGGCGCCGGACAGCACATTCTGCAGCCAGAGCGTGCAGGTCAGGGTCTTGGCATCGGTGACCTCGCCCTTGGCGCAGGCCGCGTACAGATCCTCCGGAAGGGCGCTGAAGACGTCGAGGAATTCATCCTGGTCCAGTTGCCGCGGGCCGGCGCGCAGGCCGCGCGCGAAATAGACGTGGATGATCTCGGTGGAATAGGCGATGGCCAGATGCAGGGCGCCGGCGCGGGCCCACTGCGTGGCGGTGTAGCCGGTTTCCTCCAGCAGCTCGCGCTTGCCGCAGGCCAGCGGATCTTCGCCCGGATCGAGCTTGCCTGCCGGGAATTCCGTCATGACGCGGCCGATCGGATAGCGATACTGGCGTTCGAGCAGCACGCGGCCGTCGTCGAGCAGCGGGATCACCACCACCGCGCCCGGGTGCACCACGTATTCGCGCGTGGAGGTATTGCCGTTGGGCAGGCGCACGGTGTCGTTGCGGATCTTGAGAAAACGGCCGTCGTAGGCGGACTCGCTGGAGACGCGTTCTTCGAACAGGTGGGAATCAGGTTGGTCGGTCATGGCGGGCGTGATGAGGTCAGGCGCCCCTAGCGGGGACGGCGCGAAGAGCTTGCAGCTTACCATCGCGTCCGCGGCCCCAGCGTCGCGCGGCCTGACCCAAGCGCCCGCGCCTGGCGTGCGCGTCAGTCGAACTTGCGGCGGGCGTCCAGCGCCAGGCCGGCGCCGATACTGCCGAACAGGTCGCCTTCGACGCTGCGCGCCTGCGGCGCCAGCGCCGAGACGCACTCGCGCAGGCGCGGCACCCGGCTGGACCCGCCGGTGAAGAACACCGTGTCGACATCGGCGGGCGCAACGCCCGCGTCGCGCAGCAGGGTGCCGACGGTCTGCTCGATCTTCTCGATCAGCCGCGCCACGCTGGCGTCGAACGACGGCCTGCTCACGTCCACGCCCAGTTCGGGCGCGATGCGCGACAGGTCGATGCGCGCCTGCGGCGCCTCGGACAGCGCAATCTTGGCCTCTTCCACCTGCACCGCCACCCAGTGGCCGGCGCGCTGCTTGACCAGGTTCAGCAGCAGGTCGATCTTGCCGCGGTCGCCAGCTTCGGCGCGGATGTAGGCGAAGTGTTCGGCCGCCTTGCGGGTATAGGCTTGGTTGATGGTGTGCCAGCAGGCCAGGTTGCCGTATTGCGTGGACGGCACGTCCTTGCCGCTGCGCAACTGGCTGCCCAGGCCCAGCAGCGGCATGACGTGCGCCAGGCTGAGCTGCTTGTCGAAGTCCACGCCGCCGATGTGCACGCCGCCGTAGGCCAGGATGTCGTCGCGGCGATCCGGCTTGGCGGCGCGGCCCGGCCCCAGGCGGATCAGCGAGAAGTCCGAGGTGCCGCCGCCGATGTCGATGACCAGCACCAGTTCCTCGCGGTCGATCTGCGACTCGTAGTCGAAGGCCGCCGCCAGCGGCTCGAACTGGAATTCGATATCGGTGAAGCCGACGCTGCGCGCGATCTCGCCCAGGGTGTCCTGGGCGGTCTGGTCGGCGGCGGGGTTGTCGTCGACGAAGAACACCGGCCGGCCCAGCACGGCGCGGGTGAAGTCGCGGCCGGCGGCGGTTTCGGCGCGGCGCTTGAGCTCGGCGATGAAGCGCGTCAGCAGCACGCGGAACGGGATCGAGCGGCCCTGCACTTCCGTCGAGCCATCGATCAGCGAGCTGCCCAGCAGGCTTTTCATCGAGCGCATCAGGCGCCCGTCGTAGCCCGCCAGGTAGTCGGAGATGGCCGCCCGGCCGTAGCTGACCTCGGCGTCTTCATCGTGAAAGAAGATGGCCGAGGGCAAGGTGGTCTTGCCGTCCTCAAGAGCCAGGAGCGCGCGCTGGTCGGGGCGGCTCCAGCCGACGGTGGAGTTGGACGTGCCGAAGTCGACGCCGCATGCGGTGGAAATCATGGAAATTCGGGGGCTGAAAGCAAAACGGCGCACAAGTGTAGCCGCAACCGCCCGAAACGCCATGTCACCCGGGGCGGCGCAGCGCCAGGGCCACGAAAACCAGCGCGACCACCGCCGCCAGCAGCCCGCCGCCGAAACCGGCGGCATAGCCCAGCCGCGCCGCCAGCGCCGTGATCAGCGACGAGGTCAGGATTTCGCCCAGGTCGCGCGCGCTCTGCACCGCCGTCATGTCCGTTCCGGCCTGCGTGCCTCGGGCGGCAAAGCGCATCGCCAGCGTCATCAGCGCCACCGAGGCCGCGCCGGCGCCGAACGACCCCAGCGCCTGGGCCAGATAGGCCATCGGCGCGGGCTGCGCGGCCCAGCCTTGCGCCTGCGCCAGCCAGGCCGCCGCGGCGGCGCCCGAGGCCGCCAGCCCCATGGCCAGCGCGCCGCGCGCCCCCAGGCGCCCGACCAGCCAGGCGCCGCCGCCGCAGCCCAACAGCACCGTCACCACACCACCGGCCATGCCCAGCCGCCCCACCGCGTCCACCGGCCAGCCCGCATCGACCAGGAACAGCTTGGACAGCCCATAGCCCGCCACCGCCGTCATGGCTGACAGGAACGCCGCCAGCACCAGCGCCCAGGCGCCGGGCCGGCGCGCGAAGCCGGCCAGCGTGGCGCATCGCGGCGCGGCGGCGGGCGCGGGCAAGGCGGTTTCACGCCACCCCAGCGCCATCAGCAGGCTGAACGCCACCACCACGGCCAGCAGCGCCAGCGCCCCGCCCTGCCCCAGCCGCCCCGCCAGCACCAGGCAGCCCGGCCCGCCGGCGAAGAAGCCGACCATGGTGCCGCCGACCTGCACGGCGTTGGCGCGCGCCAGGGCCTGGCCCTCGAAACGCTCGGCGGTCAGGCCGTCGGTGGCGATGTCCTGCGTGGCGCTGGCGAGCGAGGCCAGGGCCATCAGGCCCACCACCCAGGGCGCGCTGGCGGCGGCGATGCCGGTCACGGCCACCGCCGCCAGGCAGGCCAGCACCACGGCCTGCATCGGCAGGATCCAGCTGCGGCGCCGGCCGAGCGTGGCGCGCCAGCGGTTGTCGACCAGCGGCGCCCACAGGAACTTCAGCACCCAGGGCAGCCCCACCAGCGGCAGCCAGGCCAGCGCATGCAGGGGCGCGCCATCGCGCCGCAGCAGCGTGGGCAGCGCCTCCATGGCCACGCCCAGCGGAATGCCCTGGGAAAAATACAGCGCGCCGATCATGACGAACAGGCGCGCATTGGCGATAGGCTTCACGTCGATTTCCTTCAAGCTTGCGAGGCCGCGCCGGCGCGGCGGTGTTCACTGCCATGCCCGGGCGTGACGAACAGGATGCGGGCCGGACAGGCCACGTGCAGCCGGTGCCACACGCCGCGCGGCACCACCGCGCTGCGCCGCGCGTCCAGGAGCACGTCGGTTTCGGCGCCGGTCGCGTCCATCAGCGTCAGCACCACGCGGCCCTCCAGCACACAGAGCATTTCCTCGCCCGCGGGATGGCGTTCCCAGACGTCGCCATGCACGTCGGCGTCGCAGGCCGCGGCCTTGACGCCGACCAGCCAGCCCTCCTGCGGCGCCAGGCGGCGCAGCTTGCCGATATCGCGCATGGCGCCGTCGGCGCCGAGCGCCACGAAATGATCGAGCCAGTCGAACACTGGCGGGGGGATGAGCGTGGCCAATCCGTTTACTCCTTCGAATGATGGCCGGACGGCGCGCGCCGCCCGTGTGAGGCGCGCCGTTCAATACTCGGCGCGCAGGGTCAGCATGAGGTTGCGCGGCTCGCCGTAGCGGTTGTTCCAGGCCGTGCCCGACAAGCTCTGGTAATAGCCGCGGTCGAACACGTTGTTGACGTTCAGCGCGGCGGTCAGGTGCTTGTCGACGCGGTAGGCTAGGCGCAGGTCCACCAGCGCGTAGCCGCCCTGGCGCAGCGTGACCGGGCCCGACACGGTCGAGTAGCCGGACTGCACCTGCAGGCCGCCGCCCACGCTCAGGCGCCGCTGCATCGTCGGCAGCGCATAGTTCGTCCACAGCCGGAAGATGTGCTTGGGCGTGAAGCTGGCGAACGGCTGGCCGCCCGCCTGCGTGTCGGTCAGGTACTTGCTGGTGTTGAAGGTGTAGCCCGCGGCCACCGTCCAGTACGGCGTGATGTTGCCGCTGGCCTCGGCCTCGAAGCCGCGGCTGCGCACCTCGCCGCCAGCCACGTAGTAGCAGTTCTGACCGACGCAGGGCCAGGCGGGATCCTGCTGCGCGCGATTCTTCTGGCGGATCTGGAACACGGCCAGCGATACGTTCAGCGCGCCGTCCATCAGTTCGCCCTTGATGCCGGCCTCGTAGTTGGTGCCGGTGACCGGGTCCAACCCCTGGCCGTCGCGCGTCAGCTGGGTCTGCGGCTGGAACACCTCGGCATAGCTGCCGTACAGCGACCATTGGCGGTCCAGGTCGACGATCAGCCCGCCGTAGGGCGTGAATTCGGGATCGATGCGCTGGCGCGAAGCGGGCGCGTCCTGGTTCCACCAGCTCATGCGTCCGCCCAGCACCAGCGTCAGCGGGTCGGCCAGCGAGAAGCGGCCCATGCCGTAGACGCCCTGCTGGCGCGCGCGCGTCTCGCCCGGCGAGGTATAGGGTCCCACGCCCGGCTCCGGCACGCTGCGCGGGTCCCAGTCGAACACGTTGACCGGCACGCGCAGCGCCGGCGTCAACTGGCCGGTGTACTGCTCGGTCGTGGTGCGCTGGGCGTTGCCGCCGAACAGCAGTTCGTGGCGGCGGCCGAACAGTTGCACCGGGCCGTTGACGTACGCGTCGACGCTGGCCTGGGTGTTGTCGAACTTGTAGGCGCCGCCCATCAGCGCCGAGCCCAGGCCGGTCTGGCGGTCGATCGCGCCATAGGCGCCGGCGTACTTCAGGTTGCTGTCGGCGGTGAGATAGTTGGCGCTGACCTTGGCACTCCAGCCCTGGCCGAAGTGGTGTTCCAGGTCGGCGAACACGCGCGTCGTGTTCCAGTTGAAGCGGTCCCAGGCCGCGTCCAGGTAGGTCGAGCGCTTCAGCCCGATATCGCCGCCGTCCTTGTAGCGCGGCACGCCCGCCATGTTGGTGGTGGAGCGGATGCGCTGGTACTGCAGGCCGGCGGACAGCACCGTGTCCGGGCCTAGATCGACCTCGCCGATGCCGTAGAACAACGCCGACTTCTGGTCGGCGACGTCGTAGAAATACCCCCGGTCTTCAAAGGCCGTGACGAGGCGGCCGCGCACGCTGCCGCTGGCATTGAGCGGGCCGCCCAGGTCGGCCTCGGCGCGGTAGCGGTCCCAACTGCCGGCGCTGACCGCGCCGTTGAACACGAACTCGCGCTGTGGGCGCTTACGCACCAGGTTGACAGTGGCCGCCGGGTTGCCGGCGCCGTGCAGCAGGCCATTGGCGCCGCGCAGGATCTCGACGCGCTCGTACACCGCCATGTCCTGGGGCGACGCGGCCTGGTTGCCCATCAGCACCGGCACGCCGTCCTGTTCGTACGAATCGACCTGGAAGCCGCGGGCGTAGTAGGCGGTGGTCAGTTGCTGGTAGGGCCGCACCGTGATGCCAGTGGCGTGCCGCATCACCTCGTCCAGGCTCTGCAGGTTCTGCTGCCGCATCTGTTCCTGGCCGATCACCGTGATCGATTGCGGCGTCTCGCGCACCGTCAAAGACAGCTTGCCCATGGTGGGCGTCGGCGCGGTCGCGGCGGATTCGCCGCTGACCGTCACCGCCGGCAGCGTTGCCGCATCGCCCGCCTGCTGGGCCAGCGCTGGCCCGGCCGCCGTCAACGCCAGCCACACCGGCCAATGGCGCGCCGCGCCCTTGCGCGGCCGTGCCGCCTTGTTCCTGAACCTTGATCGCACCGCCGTTCCTCTTTCCTGGTTACTGAGAATTATTCTCAAACCATTCTAGAGAGCGGCGCGGCGCGCCACTGGCGATTGCGGAAGTCTCGCTGGCGATTGCGGAAGTTTTTTACCGGGCGGGCCGAGGCGGCCGGGACGCGCCAAGCGATGCGCGCGGCCGCCTCAGCCGATGACGACGGTCAATACTCCGCGCGCACCGTCAGCATGAAATTGCGCGGCTCGCCGTAGTAGTTGGTCCAGCTGGCATCGTTCAGGCGCTGGTAGTAGACGCGGTCGAACAGGTTGTTGGCGTTGAGCGCCACCGTGACGTGCTTGTCGACGCGGTAGGCCACGCGCATGTCGGCCAGCGCGTAGCCGCCCTGGCGCAGCGTGATGGGTCCGGCCACGTTGTAGAAGCCCGATTGCACCTGCACGCCCCCGCCCACGCTCAGGCGCCGCTCCAGCGCCGGCAGGGCGTACTCGGTCCACAGGCGGAAGATGTGCCTGGGCGTGAAGCTGGCGAGGGCCAGGCCCGCCGAGCGGGTGTCAGTCAGGTAGCGGGTGGTATTGAACGTATAGCCGGCCGTCAGGTTCCAATAGGGCGTGATGTTGCCCGCGGCCTCGATTTCGAATCCCCGGCTGCGCACTTTGCCGCCCGGGATCGAAGGGCAATTCCGGCCCCGGCAAGGCACCGGCGAAGGCGCGACCTGGGCCCGATCCTTCTGGTCGATCTGGAACAGCGCGAGCGACACGTTCAACGCCTCCGCCAGTTCGCCCTTGACGCCAACCTCGTAGTTGGTACCCGTCATCGGGTCGAGCATCTTGCCATCGCGGTCCTTGTCGCTCTGCGGCTTGAACACTTGCGCATAGCTGCCATAAAGCGACCATTGGCGATTCAGGTCGACGATCAGCCCGCCGTAGGGCGTGAATTTCGCATTGACGCGCTTTTCGGCGGTCGGCGACGCCAGGCGGCTCCAGTCGAAGCGACCACCCAGCACCAGGGTCACGGGATCGGCGAGCGAGAAACGGCCCATGCCGTAGACGCCCTGCTCGCGCTCGGGATTCCTGCCATCGGACTTGTAGGGGCCGACGTCATAGCTCGGCACGTCATGGGGGTTCCAGTTGAACACATCGATGGGCGTGCCATGGACGGTCCCGAGCGCGACCGCGTTGGAGTTCTCCCAGGTGGTGCGCAGTGAATTGGCCCCGACCAGCAGTTCGTGGCGCCGGCCGAACAATTCGATCGGCCCGCCGACATAGGCGTCGAAACTGGTCTGGCTGTTGTCGTAGCGGATGCCCTGGCCGTACAGCGTCGTACCGGTGCCCGTCTTCGGGTCAACGCCGCCCATGCCGGTGAGGTACTTCATTTCGGAATCGGACTTCAGATGATTGAAGCTGAGCTTCGCGGTCCAGCCCGGGCCGAAGCGGTGTTCCAGGTCGGCGAACACGCGCGTGGTGTTCCAGTTGGAATGGCTGTCGATGGATTCCAGGTTGGTCGAGCGCTTCAGGCCGAGCGGACTGCCGTCCTTGTAGCGCGGCACGCCGCCCATGCTGGGCGGCGGATTGGAACGCACCCGCTGATATTGCAGTCCGGCCGACAGGACTGTGCCCGGACCCAGGTCGACCTCGCCGACGCCGTAGAAAAGACCGGTCTTCTGGTTTGCCGCCTGATAGAAGAAACCACGATCCTCCAGCACGCCGACGACACGACCACGCACGCTGCCACTGTCGTTGAGCGGACCGCCGAGGTCCGCCATGGCGCGATAGCGATCCCAGCTGCCTGCGCTGAGTTCGCCAGCGAAAGTGGTCTCGCGTTGCGGGCGCTTGCGCACCAGGTTGATGGTAGCCGCCGGATTGCCTGCGCCGTGCAGCAGGCCATTGGCGCCGCGCAGAATTTCGACGCGCTCGAACACCGCCACGTCTTCGGGCGTAGCGGCGACATTGCCCATCATGGTCGGCACGCCGTCCTGCTCGAAAGAGTCGATCTTGAAACCGCGGGAGTAGTACGCCGTGGTCAGGCGAGTGTGCGGCTGCACCGTGATGCCCGTGGCGTGCCGCATGACGTCGTCCAGGGTTTGCAGGTTCTGCTGGCGCATCTGCTCCGGCCCGATCACGGAGATCGATTGCGGCGTCTCGCGCACGCTCAAGGGCAGCTTGCCCAATGTCGGCTGTTGCGTGGCGCCGGCTTCGCGCTCGCCGCTGACGGTGACTGCCGGCAGTGTGGCCGCGTCCTTGGCATCCTTGATGTCGTCGGCCAGCGCCGGCCCCGCCGCCACCGCCAGCCAGAGCGGCCAATGGCGCGCCGCCCGCGCGCGCCGCGCCTTGTTCCTGGACATTGAACGCATGGGTACTTCTCCTTCTTTGATACTGAGAATTATTCTCATACAATTTGAAGAAGAATCCGCAGCGCGTAGGCGTTTGTAAGACTCTTTGCTATGTTCAGCGACCGGGAACCAACGCGCTGGGCAGCACCCCGTAGCGCCGCTGGAAGGCCTTGGTGAAGTGCGAATCGGTATAGCCGCAGGCATAGGCGGCCTGCGACACGCTCATCTCGCCGGCGGCGAGCAGCGCGTGCGCCTGGGCCATGCGCTGCTCGCGCACGAAGGCGTAGACACTGCATCCGAACACGCGGCGAAAGCCCGTGGTGAGCTTGTTGACGTTGACGCCGGCGCGGCGCGCCAGCTCGGGCAAGGTGGGGGGACGCTGAAGATCGGCCAGCAGCAGGTCGCGCGCGTGATGCAGGCGTTCGGTATCGGCGCGCGGCAGGCCGGGCGACGGCGGCGCGGCCTGTGCCGGCTGCAGGGCGCCCAGCGCCAGCGCGGTCAGTTCGAGGGCCTTGGCGGACAGGTACATGCGCTTGAACGCGCCCTGCATCGGGCAGGCCAGCATCTGCCGGCCCAGGGCCTGCAGCGGCGGCGCCAGCCGCAGGTTGGCCTCGGCGTAGGAATCATCGTGGCACGGCGCGCGCAGCAGGCGGACGATGTCGGCGGGTTCCAGCGACAGGGAGTCGCGCAGGTGGTCCAGCGAGGTGCGCAGCGAGACAAAGCGCAGCGACCGGCGCGCGCCGAACTCGTGCTCCATGCGCAGCGGGTCGCGGCACAGGCTCAGGTGCAGCAGCGGTCCACTGACTTGCGCGGTCGGCGCGCCCGGCACGCGGTAGCGCAGTCCCCCTTCCAGCACCAGCACCAGCTTCAGGCCCGGCGTCAGGTCTTCCAGCACCCGCTCGCCGCGCTCGAAGCGCAACGTGCCGCCGGCCAGCGACATGGAGGGCGTGGCGGCCGGAACGGCCCAGTCGAGTTCAGGATGCGAAGCGGTCACGGTGGCGGACCCGGGCGGGATCCGACGCTTTATTGAGAGTGACTATTATTACCGCTTTCGCCCGTTTCATGCCAACGCGGCATTGCGCGCCGCGCGCCGCAGCGCCTGTGGCGGCTGGCCGTAGACCCGCAGGAAGGCGCGCCGCATGCGTTCGCTGTCGGTGAAGCCGACCCGCCGGGCGACGCTGTCGATACTGCCATCGCCCTGCTCGATCTGCGTGCGCGCGGTCTCGGCGCGAATGCGCTCGACCGCCTTGGCGGGCGTTTCGCCGGTCTCGGCCTTGAAGCTGCGCAGGAACTGGCGCGGGCTGACGCAGGCGACCCCGGCCAGTTGTTCCACCGTCAGCGCCGTGCCCAGGTTGCCGCGGATATGCTCCAGCACGGCGCGCATGCGTTCGCTGTCGGGCGCCAGGTCCTGCAGGGCCGAGAACTGTGACTGGCCGCCCGAACGCCGGTGGTAGACCACCATTTCGCGCGCGGTCTCGGCCGCCACGTCCACCCCCAGGTCGGCCTCGACCATGGCCAGCGCCAGGTCGATGCCGGCGGTGATGCCGGCCGACGTCCAGGTGTCGCCATCGCGCACATGGATGCGGTCGGGCTCGACCCGGACCGTGGGATGGTTGCGCGCCAGCGCCGCGGCATGGCGCCAATGGGTGGTGGCGCGTAGCCCATCGAGCAGGCCGGCGGCGGCCAGCACCAGCGCGCCGGTGCACACGCTGGCCAGCCGCCGGCCCTGTTGGCGCTGGGCCAGCAGGCGGGCGCGCAAGGCGGCGGTGACGGCGGTTTCGCGCGCGCCCTCGCCGCCCGGCACCACCAGGGTATCAGCCGGTGTACCGCGCCACGGTCGCGTCCGCACGCCAATGCCGCAGGAACTGCGCACTTCGCCGCCATGCTCGGACACGACGTGGACCCGGTATGCCGGGCCAGCCGCCGTCCGCGCGAAACGGCCGGCGGTCTGGAACACGGCCGCGGGGCCGGACATGTCCAGCAGCTGGAAATCGGGCACCAGCAGGAAGGCGACGTGGTGGGTCATGACAGATTGGCGTTTTTTGAGGGAATTATGTCATCCACGCCAAAGTGTGCGTCGATACAGTGGGGCCTGTCAAACCCAACCTGTCCGCCCCTTCCTTTCCCATGCCCTCCTCGCCCTCGCCCGCCACGGGCCGCCGCAACGCCCGCATCCTGGCCGTGTGCCAGGGCCTGTTCATCGCGGCCATCTCCATCGACCTGACCCTGACCGCGCTGACCGGCCACATGCTGGCGCCCGACAAGGCGCTGTCGACGCTGCCGTTCGCGCTGATCACCGTGGCCGGCGCGGTCGTGACCTGGTTCGCTTCGCTGCTGATGCAGCGCATCGGCCGCCGCAACGGCTTCGCGCTGGGCGCCCTGGCCGGCGCGGCGGGCGGCGGCATCTCGGTGTGGGCGGTGTTCCATGCCGATTTCTGGGCGTTCTGCGCGGGCACCGCGCTGGTCGGCGTGTTCCAGGCATTCGCGCAGTACTACCGGCTGGCGGCGGCGGACGCGGTGGAGCCGGCCGCCAAGAGCCGCGCGATTTCGGTGGTGATGACCGGCGGCGTCATCGCCGCGATCGCCGGGCCGGCGCTGGCGGCCTGGAGCCGCGACCTGTTCGCGCCGGTGACGTTTGCCGGCGCCTACCTGATGGTGGCGCTGCTGGCGCTGTTGTCCGCCGCCCTGCTGTTCGGTTTCTATCGCGATACCGAAACGTCCGTGGCCGCGGACGAGGCGCAGGCCGGGCTGCCGCCGCGGCCGCTGCGCGCTGTGGCGCGCCAGCCGGTGTTCATCGCCGCGTTGGCCAACAACGTGGTGGGATCGGTGTCGATGATGTTCATCATGACGGCCGCGCCGCTGGCGGCGGTGGCGTGCAGTCACAGCATCGGCGACGGCGCCAACATCATGCAGTGGCATCTGGTCGGCATGTACGCGCCGGCTTTTTTCGCGGGCGCGCTGATCCAGCGCTTCGGCCTGGCCAAGGTGTTGGGCGCGGGCATGCTGCTGAACGTGGCCTGCGCGCTGATCGCGATGGCCTCGCCGTCGCTGCCGGCGTTCTACGCGGCGCTGTTCTGCCTGGGAGTGGGATGGAATTTCATGTTCGTCGGCGGCACCACGCTGCTGGCGCAGTCGTACCGCCCGTCCGAGCGGGCCCGCGCCCAGGGCGCGGCCGAAATGCTGCGCTATGCCGCCACCGCGGTGGCGACGCTGGCCGCCGGGCCGGCCCTGGACGCGTTTGGCTGGGAGGCGCTGAATGCCGCCATGCTGCCGGTGGTGCTGGCCGCCGGCCTGATGACCTGGCACTGGGCGCGCGGTTCGGCCAGGACCGCCACGGCGGCCGGTCCGGCCTGACCAGGTCCTGCCTGAAGCGGGTTGGCCCGACCGAACCCGACCTGAAGCGGGCCGACCTGAAGCGGCCCTGCCGGACCAAGCCCGGCGGGCGCGGCGCTTATTGCTGCCGGCGGCGCTGCTCCAGTTCGCGCAGGCACTGGGCGACCCCGGCCTGCATCTGGGCGTTGGAGACGGCGGCGCGGTCGGATACCTCGCGGCAGCGCACGTACTCGGCCTGGCTCTCGGGCGTGTCGCGGATCACGGCCGGCGCCGAGTTCGGGTCGGGCGTGACGGTCATGCGCAAGGTGGACGGCGGCGACAGGCTGCCGTCCTTGGAGCGCTGGCTGGGGTACTGGAATTCCTGCGTGACCGGCGCCGCGTTCTGCGCCTGGGCCGCGCCGCCCAGGCAGGCCAGGGCCAGCAGGACGGCGGTGAACGGGAGTTTCTTCATGACGACCTCTCTTTGTTGAACGCGCCCGGGCCAGGTGCTCCGCCCGGTAACGCGCCGGTCTATCGTAGCCCCGCGCACGGCCGCGGGGCGTGCCAAGACGCTACGCCGCCAGCAAGATTTGTTTCTTGCGGTTTCCCCGCGCGGCTCAACGCGCCGCCGACCGCTGGCGCAAGGGCGCCAGCAGGGACGACAGGCCGTTGTGGTCGAGTTCGTGCATCAGCGCCAGCAGGCGCCCCAGTTCGCCCGGAGGAAAGCCCTTGCGCGCGAACCAGGCCAGGTATGGACCGGGCAGGTCGGCGATCAGGCGCCCCTGGTACTTGCCGAAAGGCATGGTGCGCGTCACCAGCAGCTGCAGCAGTTCGGGATCCATGGGCCGCTACCTCGCCTCGCCAAAGCCAATATCGGCCGCCGGCAGGGCGGCAATCTTCACGCCGAAGCTGGAGATCGACGACAGCGTGGCGTTGTGGTGCGCGCGGATCTGCGCGCCCGCCGCGTGCGGCTTGTCGTGGGTGGTGTGGGCGTCGGCCGCCAGCGTCACCGGATAGCCCAGCGCCGCGGCGCGGCGCACGGTGGTATCGACGCAGAACTCGCTGGCATAGCCGCACACCACCAGATGCGTGGCGCCCGCCCGCGACAAGGCATCGTCCAGGCCGGTGCGCAGGAAGGAATCGGGCGTGGTCTTGCGCACCCACACATCGCCATCGGCGGGCCGCAGGCGCGTGTCGAGCTGCCAGCCGGGCTCGCCATGCGCCAGCTTGCCGCCGGGCGCTTCATGCTGCACATAGATCACCGGCGCGCCGGCGGCGCGGGCACGCCCGGCCAGGTCATTGATGCGCGCCAGCACGGCGTCGGCATCGGCCGGCTCGGGCGCGGTTTCGAACAGCGCGCGTTGCACGTCGATCACAATCAGGGCGGAGGTCATGCGGTTCTCGGATAAGGGTCAGAAATCCAGGCGCCCCTTCAATTCGCTGAAAGGCACCATGATGTGCTCGCGGTAGGCCGGACGCTGGCGCAGGCGGTCGTACCAGGCCCGCACGTGCGCCAGGGGCTCGTGGGCGATGTCCAGTTCGTAGTAGCGGTAGAGCGCGGTGGCGGCGGGGATATCGGCCAGCGTCAGGGCCTGCCCGCCCAGATAGGGTTGTGTGGCCAGCACCGCGTCGAGCTGGCGCAGGCAGGCATGGGTGGCGGCCAGGCTGCGCGCGATGGCGGGCAGGTCGCGCCGGGCCTCGGGGGTGCGGTAGTAGCCCCAGAACACGCCCGACAGGAACGCCGGCTGCAACGCCGTCTGGGCCCAGTCCATCCAGCCGTCGGCGCGTGCGCGGCGCGCCGGATCGGCCGGCCAGAAGGCCTCGGCGCCATGGCGCGCGGCCAGGTAACGCAGGATCGCGTGCGACTCCCACACCACCGTGTCGCCATCGCGCAGTAGCGGCACGCGGCCATGCGGGTTCATGCGCAGGAAGTCCGGCGTATCGAGCAGGCCGAACTGGCCGCCGGCGGGAATGTGCTCGTAGGCCAGGCCCAGTTCGCCCGCCAGCCAAAGCACTTTCTGCACGTTGAACGAACTGCGCCGGCCCCAGATCGTCGGCATGGTCATGGCCAGTCCTCCCGTGTCAGCCGGCCACGACGATGCGCGGCTCGCACAGCACCGGGAAGTTCACCGAATTGGCGATGTAGCAGAAATGGTGGGCGCGGGCGTGCAGCGCTTCGGCCAGTCCGGCATCGCCGCCCGCGGCGATGGTGACCTCGGGCCGCAGCGTGACCGAGGCGAAGGCGCCGCCGCGCTCGGGGTCTTCGCGCATGACGCCATGGGCCTCGTCGCGGTAGGCCGTGACGATGATGTTCTCGACCGCGCACAGGTGCAGGTACCAGAGCTTGTGGCAGGCCGACAGCGAGGCCACCAACAGGTCTTCGGGATTCCAGCGCGCCGCGTCGCCGCGGAAGGCGGGATCGGCCGAGCCGGGGATGTCCGGCTTGCCCGGCGACTGGATCAGATGGTCGCGGGCATACGCGGTGTAGCTGGCGGTGCCCTTGCCGGTATTGCCGGTCCAGGTCACGCCGACGTCGTAATGGTGTTCGCCTTTCATTGCGGCATCCTAGGTTTTCGCGCCGGTGGCGCGCAAAGACGGGTAGCGTAGCGCATGCGCCACGCCAGTGGATGGGACGGCGAGGGGGGTTATCGAGACCGCGTCAGGCCCCCTGCCCTTGCCGCGCGCCCATCAGCGATCGCGACAAGCGGCTGGCCGCGGCGAGGATCGGCTCTTTCAATTCATGCAGCACGCTTTCGCTCAGGCGGGAAATCGGCCCCGAAATGCACACCGCCCCCTGCAGCGTCCAATTGATGCCATAGACCGGCGCGGAGATGCTGGAGACCTCGGGATCGCGTTCCCCCAGCGAGACCATGTAGCCGGCGCGGCGCACCGATTCATAGGGCTCGCCCGGTTCGCCGGCAAAGGCGAGCAGCACGCGGCCGGGGCTGCCGAGCTCCAGCGGCAGGGCCGCGCCGACGCGCACGTGATGCCGGATCGACTTGGGGCCTTCGACGCGCGCCATGCAGATGCGCTGCTTGCCCTCGCGCACGTAGAACGTAGCGCTTTCGCCGGTCGCCGCCGACAGTTCGCGCAGGATCGGCTGGACCACCTCGACGATGTTGAAGGTGGCCTGGTAACACGCGCCCAGCCAGCCCGCGGCGCGCGCCAGGCGCCAGGTGCCGTCAGGCCGCTGCGCCAGGTAGTCGTCCATGGCCAGGGTACGCGCCAGCCGCAGCACGGTGGAACGGTGGCAACCGGTGCGCCGGCTCAATTCCGCCAGAGACAGATGCGGATCCTCCACGCCAAAGGCTTCGAGGATGCGCATCGCGCGGCGCACGGCGACCACGCCCTCCTCACCCGCCGTGTCGCCGGAATCCGGGTTCACACTATCGTTCGTCATACGCAACATGTTCCGCTATACGAACTCGTATTGTATTAGATGGAACATCACTCGACAATGCGCCCACCAAAAACAAACATCGGAGACAAAGCATGAAGTCGTTCGCGCGCTTGCTGTCGGGCCTGGCCCTTGTGTGCATGAGCAGCCTGGGCGTCGCCCAGGGATACCCCGATAAACCCATCCGACTGATCGTGCCGTTCCCGCCCGGCGGCGGCACCGACGTGCTGGCCCGCGAAGCGGCAATCAAGGTGGCCGGCAATACGGGCTGGAACATCGTCATCGAAAACCGTCCCGGCTCAGGCGGCAACATCGGCGTGGACGCGGTCGCCAAGTCGGCGCCGGACGGCTACACGCTGGTGCTGGGCCAGACCAGCAACCTGGCGATCAACCCGACCCTGTACGCCAAGCTGCCCTATGACCCGGAGAAGGACCTCACCGCCATCGGCCTGGTGGCCGACGCGCCGCTGGTGATCGTGGTGCCGGCCAACTCGCCCTTCCAGACCTTCGAGGACATGCTCGCCGCGGCCAAGGCCAAGCCGGGATCGCTGAACTTCGCCAGCTCGGGCAACGGCACGGTGGCCCACCTGGCCGCGGTGCAGTTGCAGAACGCGGCGGGCATCCACCTCACGCACATTCCCTACAAGGGCGCGGCGCAGGCGTCCAACGATTTGATCGGCGGGCAGATCGACATGTACCTGTCGTCGGTGCCCACCCTCATCGGCCATGTGCGCAATGGCAAGATGCGGGCGCTGGCGGTGACCTCGGCCCAGCGCGTGCCGGACATGCCCGACGTGCCCACGATCGCCGAGCGCGGCTTCCCCGGCTTCGAGGCCGTGACCTGGTTCGGCCTGGCCGCCCCCGCTGGCACGCCGAAGGACGTCGTGCAGCGCCTGAACGCCGAGTTCAACAAGGCACTCCAGACCCAGGAATTGCGCGTCAAGTACCAGGAGCAAGGCGCGCGCGTCCTTACCGGCACGCCGGAGGCGTTCGCCAAACTGATCCACGACGACCGCATTCGATGGAGCAAGATCGTCAAGGACTCGGGCGCCAAGGTGGAGTGATCCGGTTGTGGTTGCCCAATACGCCTACTCCAGCGGCAACGCCCGACCTGTCACCGCCGCCCCCCCGGGGGCGTGCGACTGCCACATCCACGCCTACGACGCCAGCTATCCGGCGGCAAGGGGCGCAAAGCTGCTGCCGCCGGACGCGACGATGATGCAGTACCGCGCCGTTCAGGCCCGGCTCGGCACCCAGCGCGCGGTACTGGTGACGCCGTCGACCTATGGCGCCGACAACCGTCCCATGCTCGACGCGCTGGCGCAATTGGGCGGGCAGGCGCGCGGCGTGGCGGTGATCGATGGCAGCGAAAGCGACGCGCAACTGCAAGCCTTGCACGGCGCCGGCGTGCGCGGCATCCGGCTCAACCTCTCGCTTGGGGTCACGAGCAACATCGACCAGCTCCTGCCGCTGGCGGCGCGGGTCGCCCCCCTGGGGTGGCACATCCAGTTGCTGATGGCGCCCGAGAGGCTGGCGGAACTGGACAGCCTGCTGTCGGTCCTGCCGGCGCCGATCGTATTCGACCACATGGCCCGCATCAGTCCGGCGCAGGCCGGCGCGCATCCGGCCCACGCCCTGGTGCTGCGCCTGCTCGGCCAGGGCCGCGCCTGGCTCAAGCTGTCGGGCGGCTACCTCGTCAGCCCGCGCCACAGCGTCGAGGATCCCGCGCTGGACGCGCTGGCCCGCGGCTATCTCGACGCCAATCCCGAACGCATCGTCTGGGGCAGCGACTGGCCCCACGCCTCGGCATCGGCCGGCATGCAGCCCATGCCCGACGACGCGCGCCAGCTCGACCGGCTGGCCGACTGGACCGGCAGCGCACGGCTGCGCCAGGTCCTGGTGCACAACCCGGCGGCCCTGTACGGCTTTGCCGCATGACTACCAGAACGACACGGAGACAACCCATGCAGACCTCTTACCCCCTCTCGCGCCGGCGCTTTCTCGCGCTTGGCGCGGCCCTGGCCGCCAGTACCGCCATCAGCGCGCGCGCCGCGCAGGATTGGCCCGCCGGCAAGACCATCACCTGGGTGGTGCCTTATCCGGCCGGCGGCAGCACCGATGTGCTGGGCCGCGCCATCGCGCAGCAACTGGACGCGCTGCTGGCCACGCACGTGATCGTCGACAACCGTCCCGGCGCCACCGGCACCATCGGCGCGGCCCGCGTGGCTCGCGCCGAGCCTGACGGCCTGACACTGCTGGGCACCTCGATCGGACCCCAGGCGATCGCGCCGCACGTGCTCGGCAAGCTGAGCTATGACCCGGTGGCGGACTTCGCGCCCGTCATCCTGGTCGGCACCATTCCCCATCTCCTGGTGGTGGGCAAGGACCAGCCGTTCCGCACGGTCGCAGACCTGATCACGGCCGCGAAAAAGGCGCCGCAAAGCCTGGCGTATGCCTCGGGCGGCACGGGCACGATCCTGCACATGCAGGGCGAACTGCTGCAGCAAAAGAGCGGCGCGCGGTTCCTGCACGTACCCTACAAGGGCGACACGCCCGCGCTGCAGGACACGCTGGCCGGCCAGGTGCAATTCGCCTTCATTCCCGCCGCCGCCGCGCTACCGCATGTACGGACGGGCGCACTGCGCGCGCTCGCCGCCACGTCGGCCCAGCGCCTGCCGGCCTTGCCGCAGGTACCAACGATGGCCGAGGCCGGGTTCAGCGATTTCGTGGTCGAGCAATGGCAGGCCGTGTTCGCCCCGGCCGCCACGCCCGCCCCCGTCATCGCCCGGCTCAACGCCGAGATCGCGCGCGCCTTGAAGAGCCAGGCGCTGGTGACGCTGGCCGAGCAGCTCGGCATCACCCTGGCCGGGGGCACGCCACAGCACCTCGACGCAATCCGCAGGGCGGACTTCGACAAGTGGGGCAAGGTCATCCGCGACGCCGGCATCAAGCCGGCCTGACCTTGCCCCGCGCCTTCCAACCTTCCACAGGAACAATCATGGCAAACCAGGACATCATCAAGGACTTCCCGCGCGTCGGCGCCGATATCGTGAGCCGCGCGGCGGCACTGCAACCGGCCATCCTGGCCGACGTGGCCGGCCGCCGCGGCGCGCTCAGCGGCCGCATCCGCCCGCTGCATCCGGGCATGAAGCTGGCCGGCACGGCGCTGACGGTGGAAGTGCGCCCCGGTGACAACCTCATGATCCACGCCGCGATTTCCCTGGCCAAGCCGGGCGACGTGCTGGTGATCGACGGCAAGGGCGACCTCAGCGCGGCGCTGATGGGCACCATCATGATGAACGCCTGCCGCAAGCTGGGCATCGCCGGCGTGGTGATGGATGGCGCGGCGCGCGACGCCGTGGAGATCATCGAAATGGACTATCCGGTGTTCGCCGCCGGCACCAACCCCAATGGGCCCACCAAGAACGTGCCCGGCCGCATCGGCCACCCCGTGTCGGTGGGCGGCGTGACCGTGCACCCCGGCGACTTCGTCATCGGCGATGCCGACGGTGTGGTCGTGGTCGAGCGCGAGAAAATCGAAGGCTTGCTGCCGGCCGCCGAAAAGAAAGTGCGCGACGAGGCCGCGCGCATCGCCGCGATCCAGGCCGGCGACACCGAAGCCAAGTGGCTGACGGCCGCGCTGCGCGCCGCTGGCGTGCTCAAGGAAGGGGAGTCGCTGTGAACCAGACCGCCACAGGCAAGGCCGCCATCGTCGTGACCGCGGCCGACCTGGCCCCGGAAGCCGTCGCACTGCTGCAGGATTTCAATCTGGTGTTCGCCGGCAAGACGCCCGCCGAAGAAGACATCGTGTCCTTGTGCCGCGCGCACAACCCGGTCGCCATCATCGTGCGCTACAGCAAGGTGGGCGCCGCCGCCATGGACGCCGCGCCCGCGCTGCGCGTGATTTCCAAGCACGGCAGCGGCACCGACACCATCGACAAGACCGCCGCCGTCCAGCGCGGCATCCAGGTCGTGGCCGCCGTGGGCGTGAACGCCGCCGCCGTGGCCGAACATGCCCTGGCGCTGCTGCTGGCCTGCGCCAAATCGGTCGTGGGCCTGGATGCGCGCATGCGCGCCGGACACTGGGACAAGTCGACGCACAAGAGCCTGGAGCTGGACGGCAAGACCATCGGCCTGGTGGGCCTGGGCGCCATCGGCCGGCGCATGGCCGCCATGGCGCACGGCATGAACATGCGCGTGATCGGCTTCGATCCCTACGCGCGCGATCTGCCCGAGTACATCGCCAGCGTGCCGCTGGACGCGATCTGGCGCGAGGCCGACGTGGTGTCGCTACATTGCCCCCTGACCGACGAGAACCGCGGCCTGGTCAACGCGGCGACGCTGGCGCAATGCAAGCCCGGCGTGGTCCTGGTCAACACCGCGCGCGGCGGCCTGGTCGACGAAGACGCGTTGCTGCAGGCGGTGCGCTCGGGCCAGGTGCGCGCCGCCGGCCTGGACAGCTTCGCCGTCGAGCCCATGACGGCCGGCCACCCCTTCCAGCAGGAGCCGCGCATTCTCCTCAGCCCGCACGTCGGCGGGGTGACCAGCGCCGCCTACGTCAACATGGGCGTGGCCGCCGCGCGCAATGCCCTGGACGTGCTGGCCCGCGCGGCCGCCCCCGCCTGAGGAGCCGCGCCATGCCGCAACGATGGAAGCACGCGCCGCCGGACAGCAACTGGGGCGAATTCGGCCCCGACGACCAGCGCGGCCGCATGAACCTGGTGGACCGCGCCAAGGTGCTGCAGGGCATCGCGGAAGTCCGCGAGGGCCTGACGTTCTGCCTGTCGCTGCCGCTGGACGTGCCGGGCGGCATGGCGCTGAACCCGCGGCGCCTGCCGCCGCAACGCTACGCCACGCTGCGCGATGGCAAGAGCGCGGGCGCCCAGGGCTTTTGCTGGTCCTATGCGTCGGAGGATCCGCTGCTCACCGATGTGGTGTGCGACGACGTGCTGCTGATGAATACGCAGTATTCCACGCAGTGGGACAGCCTGGCGCACATGGGCAGCCGGTTCGATGCCGATGGCGACGGGCAGGCCGAGGCGGTGTTCTACAACGGCTTTCGGGCCGGCGCCGAAATCGTGGCGGCCGCGGAGGATCCGCAAGCCGTGGCCGACTGGGCCCGCTTTCCCGGCCCCCGCGCCGGGGCGCTCGGCATCGAGCAACTGGCCGAACATGGGGTGCAGGGCCGCGCCGTGCTGATCGACCTGGAGGCCCATGTCGGCCGCACGCGCACCGCCGTGGGCTACGACGCGCTGATGCGCATCCTGGAGGCCGACGGCGTGGCCATCGAGCCGGGCGACATGGTGTGCCTGCACACCGGCTTCGGCGACACGCTGATGTCGATGAGCCGCCAGCCCGATGTCGCGCACCTGCACGCCACCGGCAGCGGCCTGGACGGCGACGATGCGCGCCTGCTGCGCTGGATCGTCGACGCGCGCCTGGCCTGCCTGATCGCCGACAACCCCGCCGTCGAGCTGGTGCGGCCGGTGGCCCTGGGGGGCGCGGCCACGCCGCTGCGCCGCCCGCGCCTGCCGCTGCACGAGCATTGCCTGTTCAAGAACGGCATCCACCTGGGTGAGCTGTGGTGGCTGACGCCGTTGGCGCGCTGGCTGCGCG